>NZ_JBWKCJ010000003.1:0-39639 GCF_056436545.1 Streptomyces sp. NPDC043738
CTTTCGGCGTGATCACTACTTTAGCGGGATTCCTCGTCGGCGCATAATCGCGCCGCGGTCCGAATTTCGGCATGCCGAAATTGTTCCCGGTGAGGAGTCGTGCGGTAGTGGTGTGCCGCGAAGCGGCGGGATGGTTGTCCGGGGCCGATCGGCTCCGTGGCAACTCGGAGGACACTACACGAGGGCGCGGGGTTGTTCAAACCCGTGCCGGGCCCGGGTTCGCGGTGTACGTTTGCGGCATGACTACGCATGCGCTCGTACAGCAGTGGTGGCTCGCCTGACGGCGGCCGAACCACAGCGCATGCATGACCACGGCCGCCGCTTCGGCGGCCGTTCGCGTATCCCCCTCTCGTAGCCGGCCGGCGAAGTCGGCGGTCTCGACGCGCACTCAGCGGAGTGCGGGAGAGAAGGACGGGCGAGATGGCGATGGCGACGACGGTGACGGCGCGTACTCGGATCTTCAGTGGAGTGCAGCCCACGGGGCATCTGACGCTGGGGAACTACCTCGGGGCGATGCGGCGGTGGGTCGAGGTGGACCAGCACCGTGCGGAGGCGCTGTTCTGCGTGGTGGATCTGCATGCGCTCACCGTCGAGCACGATCCGGCGCGGTTGCGGCGGCTGAGTCGGCAGGCCGCGACGCTGCTGCTGGCCGCCGGGCTGGATCCGGAGCTGTGCACGGTGTTCGCGCAGAGCCAGGTCGACGAGCATGTGCGGCTGTCGTATCTGATGGAGTGCACGGCCTCCGACGGGGAGATGCGGCGCATGATCCAGTACAAGGAGAAGGCCGCGCGGGAGCAGGCGCGGGGCGGGAGTGTGCGGCTGTCTCTGCTGACCTATCCGGCGCTGATGGCGGCGGACATCCTGGCGTACGGGGCGCAGGAGGTGCCGGTCGGGGAGGACCAGGCGCAGCATGTGGAGCTGACGCGGGATCTGGCGGTGCGGTTCAACCAGCGGTACGGGCCGACGTTCGTCGTGCCCAGGGCGACGCATCCGGCGGTGGCGGCGCGGGTGATGGATCTGCAGGAGCCGACGTCCAAGATGGGCAAGTCGCACGCCAGGACGGCAGGGGTGGTGTATTTGCTGGACGAGCCGGAGGTGGTCCGGAAGAAGGTGATGCGGGCGGTCACCGATGGCGGGAGCGATGTGGTGCACGACCGGGCGGAGCGGCCGGGGGTGGCCAATCTCCTGGATGTGCTGGCCGCCTGTACGGGTGGGGATCCGCAGCGGCTGGCCGGGGAGTACTCCTCGTACGGGGCGCTGAAGAAGGACACCGCGGAGGCGGTGGTGGAGATGCTGCGGCCGGTGCGGAGCAGGCATGCGGAACTGGCGGCGGATCCGTCGGCGGTGGACGCGGTGCTGCGGGCCGGGGCGGAGCGGGCCCGGGCGATCGCCAGGCCGCGGGTGGATGCGGCCTATCGGGCGATGGGGTTGCTGGCCTGAGGCGTGTTCTCCCCCGGGGGCAGCCGGTCCGGGGGCCGGCTGCCCCGCCGCGGGGTCAGCCGTTGCCGGTGGCCAGTTCGCGGCTGCGGTCGCGGGCGGCTTCCAGGGCGGCGATCAGGGCGGCGCGGACGCCGTGGTTCTCGAGTTCGCGGATGGCGTTGATGGTGGTGCCGGCCGGGGACGTGACGTTCTCGCGGAGTTTGACGGGGTGTTCGCCGCTGTCGCGGAGCATCACTGCGGCGCCGATGGCGGCCTGGACGATGAGGTCGTGGGCCTTGTCCCGGGGCAGGCCGAGCAGGATGCCGGCGTCGGTCATGGCCTCGACGAGGAAGTAGAAGTACGCCGGGCCGGAGCCGGAGAGGGCGGTGGCGGCGTCCTGCTGGGTCTCGGGGACGCGGAGGGTCTTGCCGACGGTTGCGAAGATCTCCTCGGCGAGGGTGAGGTGGGCGGCGCTGGCGTGGGAGCCGGCGGAGATGACGGACATCGCCTCGTCGACGAGGGCGGGGGTGTTCGTCATGACCCGGACGACCGGGGTGCCGGCGGTCAGCCGCTCCTCGAAGTAGGAGGTGGGGATGCCGGCCGCGCCGCTGATGACCAGGCGGTCGACGGGGACGTGCGGAGCGAGTTCCCGCAGGAGGGTGCCCATGTCCTGCGGCTTGACGGTGAGGATGAGGGTGTCGGCGGACTTGGCGGCCTCGGCGTTGCTGACGGCTTCCACGCCGTAGCGGGCATGGAGCTGTTCGGCGCGTTCCTGGCGGCGGGCGGTGACCAGGAGGTCGGAGGGCGCCCAGCCGCCTCGGATCATGCCGCTGAGGAGGGCTTCGCCGATTTTTCCGGTGCCGAGTACGGCGACCTTCTGGGTCATGCTGCGGTTCACCTCGCCGGTGGTGCCTGGTCGGTTACGCCGTCATCCTCGCACCCGGGCGGCGCGGGGCGCGGGTGCGTTCCGAGGGCCAAGACGGTGTCACCTCGTACGGCGGCGGAGGGTGGCGGCGCCGAGGGCGAGGACGAGGAGGGCGCAGCCGGTGACGACGACCGCGTCGCGGACGAAGTCGCCGGTGATGTCGGGGTGGTGCAGGACCTCGTTCATGCCGTCGACGGCGTAGGACATCGGCAGGGCGTCGGAGAGCGCTTCGAGGGCGGGGTGCATGGTGTCGCGCGGGGTGAACAGGCCGCAGAGCAGGAGCTGGGGCATCAGGACGGCGGGCAGGAACTGCACGGCCTGGAACTCGGAGGCGGCGAAGGCCGAGACGAAGAGGCCGAGGGCGGTGCCCAGGACGGCGTCCAGGACGGCGACGAGCAGGAGCAGCCAGGGGGAGCCGACGGTGTCGAGGCCCAGGGCCCACAGGGACAGCGCCGTGGCGAGGGCGGACTGGACGACCGCCAGCAGGCCGAAGGCCAGGGCGTAGCCGCCGATCAGGTCGGCCTTGCCCAGGGGCATGGCGAGCAGGCGTTCCAGGGTGCCCGAGGTGCGTTCGCGCAGGGTGGCGATGGAGGTCACCAGGAACATCGTGATCATCGGGAAGATGCCGAGGAGGGAGGCCCCGATGCTGTCGAAGGTCTCCGGGCGGGCGTCGAAGACGTAGCGGAGCAGGGCGATCATCACGCACGGCACGACCAGCATCATCGCGAGGGTGCGGCGGTCGTGGCGCAGCTGGCGCAGGACGCGGGCGGCGGTGGCCAGGGTGCGGGACGGGGAGATCGGCGCGGTGTGCGGGCGGGGGGCCGCGGCGGGCGGGGGTGCGGTGGCGGTCATCGGGCCGGCTCCTGGGTGGTGGTGTCGTGGTGCGGGGCGGCGGCCCCGGCCTGGTCGACGAGGTGGAGGAAGGCGGCCTCGACGGTGGGCGCGCCGGTGCGGTCGCGGAGGGCCCGCGGGGTGTCCTCGGCCAGGAAGCGGCCCTCGCGCATCAGCAGGAGGCGGTCGCAGCGCTCGGCCTCGTCCATGACGTGGGAGGACACCAGGAGGGTGGTGCCCCGGTCGGCGGCGAGGGTGTGGAAGAGGTTCCACAGGTCGCGGCGCAGGACGGGGTCCAGGCCGACGGTGGGTTCGTCGAGGACGAGGAGCTCGGGGGCGCCGAGGAGGGCCACCGCGAGGGAGACGCGGCTGCGCTGGCCGCCGGAGAGGCGGCCGGCGAGGACGTCGGCGTGGCGGGTGAGGTCGACGTCCTCGATGGCGCGGGCGACGCCGGTGCGGCGGTGGTCGCGGGCGGCCCGGCCGGGGTGCAGGACCGCGGCGAAGTAGTCGAGGTTCTGGCGGACCGTGAGGTCGTCGTAGACGGACGGGTCCTGGGTGACGTAGCCGATGCGGGGGCGCAGTGCGGGGGCGCCCGCGGGGTGGCCGAGGACGTCGAGGGTGCCGGTGACGTGGGCCTGGGTGCCGACGACGGCGCGCAGGAGGGTGGATTTGCCGCAGCCGGAGGGGCCGAGGAGGCCGGTGATGCGGCCGCGGGGGACGTGGCAGGTGAGGGCGTCGAGGACGGTGCGGCCGCCTCGGACGACGGTGAGGTCGTGGGCGTGGACGGCGGGCTCGGCGGCGGCACCGTCACCGTAATTCATCATGCGATGAATAATGCGCCGGGCGGGGTGGGGCGTCAAGCGTTGAGCCATCGGGGTGAACAACTCGGCGGAGTGGTGTGCGATACAGCGCGTTGAAGCATGAATCGCACTTTGGCGGCCGCCGGCGCGAACGGAACCCTTCCCTCCTGTCCGATAACTCCGCGTTCACAGGTCGATCACATATCGACTTGCGGCGGGGCCTGCCGGGCTCGACACAATGGGGTGACCTGTCCAGCCGCGCCGGAAGGGGCGTCGATGGCGAAGATCCAGGTGGGCCGTTTCGTGCGGCTCCTGTTGATCCTCATGGCCGTCGTCCTGGCCCTGCCGACCGCCGCCGACGGCGCGTTCGGAACCGACGCGGCGGCCGCGCCCGCCAGGAACAGCGCCTCCGGTGCCGGTTCCGCGAGCGCCGCCCCGGTGGCCTCGGACCCCTCCGAGGACCCCGAAGCCGCCCTCGGCCGCTGTCTGCCACGTCGCGGCGGGCGCTCCGCGGCCACGTTCCGCGTGCCCGCACCGCCCGGCACGGCCGTGTCGACCGACGCTCCCGTACGGTCCGAGGGCGGGCTGCGCCTGGCCGCCCCGCTGACCGGCCGTCAGGCCGTGCCCGTGTCGAGATCAGGCGAGCTGCCGGTCCATCACCTCGTCTTCCGCTGCTGAGCACGGCGAGCCGAGAGCTGCCCCAGGGCCTTCCCCGGCCCGCGCATCCCGACGGATCCAGCCGTCATCGCCACACCCTTCATGGCGCGCGCCGCACGGCACCGCACGGCAGCCGGCGAAGCAGGCCGGCCCAGGTCGCCCTGCGCCTGCTTGCCGTGCCCGATTCCGGGCCGGTGCCGGTGTCCGCGCGTGCGCCGCCGCATCTCCCATCCGCTGGAGGCACGTCATGCGTAGGTTCCGTATTGCCCGCTCACACCCGTCCCGGCAGTCGATATCCTCCCCGCCCTCCCGCTCGGCACGGCCTTCGCTGTCGGTCCTGCGCGCCGACTTCACCGCTTCGCTCGTCGTCTTCCTCGTCGCCGTCCCGCTGTGTGTCGGGGTGGCCGTCGCCTCCGGGGTGCCGGCCGAGCTGGGACTGCTCACCGGGATCGTCGGGGGGCTGCTCACCGGGCTGCTGCCGGGCAGCAGTCTGCAGGTCAGCGGGCCGGCCGCCGGGCTGACCGTGCTGGTCTACGAGGCCGTGCAGGAGTACGGGCTCGGCGCGCTGGGCGCGCTGGTGCTGATCGCCGGGCTGCTGCAGCTGGTCATGGGGGCGCTGCGGCTGGGCCGCTGGTTTCGGGCCATCTCGGTCGCGGTCGTCCAGGGAATGCTGGCCGGTATCGGACTGGTGCTGATCGCCGGGCAGTTGTACACCCTGGTGGACGCCGAGGCGCCCGGTGGCGGCCCGGCGAACCTGGCCGGGCTGCCGCGGCTCGCGGCGGATACCGCCGGGTCGCAGACCGCGCTGACGGCGCTGGCGATCGGCGCCTCGACCATGGTGCTGCTGGCGCTGTGGCCACGGTGGCGGCGGGCGGCGCGGGTGCTGCCGGCGCCGCTGGTGGCGGTGGCCCTGGCGACCGCCGTGGTGTTCGTCTGGGACCTGCCGGTGGCGCGGGTCGAAGTGGAGGGCCTGCTGGATGTCGTACAGCCGCCGGGCGGGGCGGACTTCGCGCGGCTGGTGGAGGCGGGGGCGGTGGCCGGTGCGCTGGGCACCGTGCTCGCGTTCACGCTGATCGCGTCGGCGGAGTCGCTGTTCAGCGCGGCCGCGGTGGACCGGCTGCACGACGGGCCGAAGACCGACTACGACAAGGAACTGATGGCGCAGGGCGCCGGCAACACGGTCTGCGGGCTGCTCGGCGCGCTGCCGATGACCGCGGTGATCGTCCGCAGCTCCGCGAACGTGCGGGCCGGTGCGCGCACGAAGGCGTCCCGGGTGCTGCACGGGGTGTGGCTGCTGGTCTTCGCGGCGGCGTTCCCGGCGGCGCTGGGCTCGGTGCCGATCGCGGCGCTGGCCGGTGTGCTGGTGCACGCCGGATGGAAGCTGCTCCCGGTCAAGGAGTGGCGCCCGCTGTGGCGGGAGCACCGGGGTGAGGCCGTGGTGCTGGCCGCCACCGCGGTGGCGATCGTGGCCACCAACATGTTCGAGGGGGTGCTGCTGGGGCTGCTGATGGCGATCGCCAAGTCGGCGTGGGCGACCTCGCATGTGCATCTGGAGATCGTGGGACTGGAGGAGCCCGAGGGGACGTCCGCGCCGGGCTCCCGGCGGCCCGTCCGCGTACGGGCCGTCGGCAACGCCACCTTCCTGCGGCTGCCCAGGCTGCTCGACCAGTTGGAGGCGCTGCCCCGGGACCGGGAGATCGAGCTGGACCTGTCCGGGCTGCGCCACCTGGACCACGCGTGTGCGGCCGCGCTCGGCAACTGGGAGGAGCAGCGCCGCGGCCCGGAGGGAACCGCGCAGCACACCGCGCCGTCCGTCGCCCCGTAATGCGCCCCAAGCGGTAGCGGAGGGGCGTAGCGGCGGAAAAGACCTTAGGGTCGGGGAACTTGTGATCACCGACCCTAGGAGCGCTGTGAACCGCCGGCCCCTTCGCTGCTGCGGTGCGACCGCGGCCCTGTCCGTCGCCCTGCTGCTGTCCTCGTGCACGAGCGCGGCCGTCAGCGCCCAGGGGACGGCGGGCAGCGGCGGGGTGGGCGACCCGCTCTTCCCGGCGCTGGGCAACGGCGGCTACCGGGTCAGCCATTACGGACTCGATCTCGACTACGACGTCAAACACCGGCATCTGGACGCCACCGCCGAGATCACCGCCCGGGCCACGCAGGATCTGCGCTCGTTCAAACTGGATCTGCAGGGGCTGCGGGTGTCCGCCGTCCGGGTCGACGGCGAGGACGCCGCGTTCTCCCGCAAGGGGCACAAGCTGACGGTGACTCCGCAGGACGGGATCGCCAAGGGCGCGCAGTTCCGTGCGGCCGTCGACTACGGCGGGACCCCGCAGGAGATGGAGGATCCGGACGGGTCGACGGAGGGCTGGGTCAAGACCGCCGACGGCGCGTTCGTGTCGGGCCAGCCCGCGGGGGCCATGACGTGGTTCCCCGGGAACAACCACCCCGGCGACAAGGCCGCCTACGACTTCAAGATCACCGTGCCGCGGCAGTACACCGCCGTCGCCAACGGGGAGCTGCGGTCGGAGAAGGTCTCCAAGGGCAAGGCCACGTTCGAGTGGCACAACCCGCAGCCGATGGCCACCTATCTGGCCACCGCCACCATCGGGAAGTTCGACGTCCGCACGTCCCGCACACCGGACGGGCTGCCGCTGTACGTCGCGGTGGACCCGGCGGAGGCCAAGGCGAGCAAGGAGCCGCTGGAGCGGCTGCCGGAGATCATCAAGTGGGAGAGCGGGCTGTTCGGGAAGTACCCCTTCTCCTCGGCGGGCGCGATCGTCGACCACACCCCGGAGCGGATCGACTGGTACGCCCTGGAGTCCCAGACCAAGCCGGTCTACGCCGGGGCGCCGGACACCGTGACCGTGGTGCACGAGATGGCCCACCAGTGGTTCGGCGACTCGGTGACGCCGAAGACCTGGCGGGACACCTGGCTCAACGAGGGCTTCGCGACCTACGCCGAGTGGCTGTGGGAGGAGCACGAGGGCGGCAAGACGCCGCAGCAGCAGTTCGACGCGCTCTACAAGGACGACGAGGACAACGAGCGCTGGGAATTCCCCGCGGGCAAGCCGGCCGGGGCGAAGGACGTGACCGGGACGCCCGTCTACGAGCGCGGCGCGATGGTGCTCCAGCAGCTGCGCAAGGCCGTCGGCGACAAGACCTTCTTCAAGATCCTCAAGGAGTGGCCCGCCGAGCACCGCTACGGCAACGCCGATTCGAAGGACTTCATCGCCTTCTGCCAGGCGCGCACGGACGTGGATCTGAAGGATCTGTTCGCCGACTGGCTCTACGGCAAGGGGAAGCCGGACTGGGAGTACTGAGCGACGGGGAGTACCGAGCGGCCGCCCGCCCGCGCACGCACACCGCGGACGGCCGCCGGCTCCGGCGGGGCGCGGTCCGGCCCGGAGCGGACCCGGCCAGGACCCGTCGGACAGGCCCTAGTCGCCCCCTCCCCCACCGCAGCCCGAGCCGCACGACGACCCGCAGGACGAGCCGCAGGACGAGGTGCCGCAGCCGCCGCCCGGGTGGGGCTTGCGCCGGCACTTCGCCCCCGCCGGGGTGAGCGGGCCCGTCGAGGCCGGCCACAGTTCCTTGTCCGCGCTGTACCCCGCCTCCTCGATCAGGGCCACGGTCGGCAGGTGTCCGTCCGCGCCGTGCACAAAGGCGCCGGGTTCGTCGGGGTAGTGGTGCACGCAGCGTCCGAGCCGGGCGCACAGCTCGGCGTAGAGCGCGGTGTGCAGGATGAGGGCGTGCCATCCCTCGTCGACCAGGCGTGAGGGCCGGACGGCTGCCGCCGGGAACTTCGCGGCGGCCACGACGAACTTGAGGGCTTCGCTCACCACCCGCCCGGCCGTCGGCTCGTCCATGCCGGGGTTGTTGTCCATGACCGTGGCGACGACACCTCTGAACGCGTCAGGAGCGAGTAAGCCGCGTACCTCGTGCATATGCGTGCCTTCCTTCCTGGGGTGGTTCCACTGGGCCCGCCCCTGCCCTGCGGCCCGCGGGGGCCGGTCGGGCCGGGGCGGGAGTCGCTGCACCCGGTCGCCCGCGCACCGCTTCGCCCCGCGCCGCCTCACCCCACGCGGCGCTCGCCGTGCCGCGGGCTGTCGGCGGCGCCGGGCGGGGGTGACTCCAGATGGTGCTTGAGGCGCTGCAGTGTGCTGCCGATGTGGGTGTGGTTGGCGCCGACGCGGTCGAAGACGCCGGTGACGAGGAGGGCGACGGGGAGGAACCACAGCGGCACCCGCAGCCAGTTGGTCTCGGTGACGGTGCAGCCCTGCGCCGCGGGCGCGATGTCGTACTGCCAGCGGGAGATGGGGATGCCGGGCGGTGCCGTCACCTCGTAGGCGAAGCGCCGGCCCGGATCGGCGTCCGTGATCCGGCAGTCGGTGTACCAGCGGCGCAGGCCGTTGCGGTTGTGGCCGCGGAAGCGGGCGCCCACCGCGGGGGCCGTGGCGCCGCCCAGCCAGTGGGCGCGGTGCGCCTCCTCGCCGAGGCGGACCATCACGAGCGGGTCGCTGACGACGCGGTACGCCTCGGCCGGGGACACCTCGATCGTCACCGTGCCGGATGCCGCGGGGTCGGGGAACCTCGGGATGCGCGACGGGCGCGGTAGGGGCATCTCACCCTCCTCGGCTGATGTAATCAGCGATTACATCAGCGGGTGGAGTGGGGGTCAAGACCCCGTGGGGCCGGGGGAGTTGGCGATGCCCGCGCCGAAGGTGTCCAGGGCCTGCTCGGCCAGCCGCTCCGCCCGGTCCGGTGGCAGATATCCGTCGACGATCATCTGCGACAGGCCGTAGACCAGGGCCTGACCCGCCAGGCCCACCGTCGCGGGATCGCCCGGGCGCAGCACTCCGGCCTTCTGGTCGGCGACGATGATGTCGGTGAAGGCCCGTTCGATGTCGGTCAGGCGCTGGTGCAGTTCGGCCGGCCGGCTGTCGCCGAACACCCTGGTCCTGATCAGCTCGAAGCGGCGCGGATGGCGGATCGCGAAGCGGACGAAGCCCAGGCCGAAGGCGCGCATCACGGAACCCTCGGCGCCGGCGACCATGCCGGTCTGCCACTGCGCGAAGTCGGCCAGGATCCGGTCGGCGACCGCCGTCAGCAGCGCCTGCCGGTCGGCGAAGTGCCGGAACGGCGCACCCGGCGACACCCCCGCCCGGCGTGCGACCTCACGTACGGTCACCTGGTCCATCCCGCGCTCGTCCAGGAGCTCGATCGCCGCCGAGGTGAGCGCGGCGGGGAGGTCGCCGTGGTGGTAACCAGCGCGTTCCGTGGTCTTGCCCGTCATGCACGCAGTGCTACCACACGCCCCCGCGCGGCGGCCCGGCCCACGAAAGACCGGGCAGGGACCCCCTAGCCCATGCCGGGGATCCACCGCACGGCGCCCGGGTGGCGGGCCGTCAGCTTCAGGAGGCGGAGGGTGGAGCGGACCACCTGCTCCTTGACGCGGGCGGCCGGGCGGCCCGTCAGCACCCGTTCGCGCGGGGTGTCGTCGGCCCGTACGGACTGGACCAGGCCGTCGCGCCGGCCCAGGCTCACGCAGTGGATGACGTAGGCGAACGACAGCGGCGAGGGTTCGGCGCCGCGGGACTCGGCGATGATCGCGCCGGCCGCGTGCGCGCCCGTGGGCAGGGCGGTGGCGCAGGCCATCCGCAGGGCGCCGGCGCGGGGCGCCCGGGCCGCGGCCGCGTCGCCCGCCGCGTAGACGTCGGGGTGGCTGACCGAGCGCAGCGCCGCGTCGACCCGGATCCGGCCGCTGACCGGATCGGTGTCCAGCCCGGCGTCGTGGGCGAGCCCGCCGGCGGCCCGCATGGCGGCCGTCCACAGCACGGCGTCGGCGTCGACGTCGTGCGCGCCGGCGACGTGGCGGCCCTCCTCGACGTGGACGCCCAGCCGGCCCAGGGTGGCACGGACATGGGCCCGGCCGCGGTCCGACAGTCCGCCGCCGATCTCCCCGCCGGTCAGCAGGCGGACCTCCCACCGCGGGTGGGCCTCGGCGATCTCGGCGGCCATCTCGATGCCGGTCAGTCCGCCGCCGACCACGGCCAGCCGGCCCGGCCCGTCCAGCAGCCGCTTGTGCAGGGCCTCGGAGCTCTCCGCGGTGAAGGCGCCTTCACCGGCCCCGCGCGGGTCGGTGTGGCTGCCGAGGGCGTAGACCAGCCGGTCGTAGCCGAGGGTGCGGCCGCTGTCGGTGTGGACGGCGCGGGCGTCGGCGTCCAGGGCGGTGGCCCGGGCGGCGAGGTGCTCGACGCCGGTGCCGTGCAGCAACCGCGCCCGGGAGTGGGCCACTTCGGGGCGGCCGGCGGCCAGCTCGTGCTGCCGTACCCGCTCGGTCAACCGGTCGCCGGGGTCGACCAGGGTGACCCGGGCGTACGGGGCGAGCCGCAGCGCGGCCATCATGCCCGCGTAGCCGCCGCCGAGGACCACGACCCGCTGCCGCACCATGCTCTTCATGCCGTCCTCCTGGGGTAGGGGCGCCGCGCCCGGACGGGCGGCGCCGCAAGGAGGACGACGCGGCGGGCCGGAGTGTGACAGCGGCCCGCGGCCCGGAGGGAACGGCCGCCCGCCCCGGCACGGCCAGCCGTCGCGGTACGGCCGCCCCGCCCCGTTACGGCCGCCCGTCGCCCTGGCGCCGCCCGGTCACAGCAGGTCGAAGAGGTCGAGGTGACCGAGCTTGTCGGGGTTGATCACGGCGTCCACCTCGATGATCCGCCCGTCGTGCACGGTGAAGGCGAAGACCCCGGACTGCCGGCCCGCGGCGTCGGCGAAGACCAGGCCGGTGGCACCGTTGACGTCCACCAACTCGGCCCGGATCGGCCCGAGTTCGCTGCCCCGGGCGACCAGGCCCCGCGCGTAGCGGGCGACCTTCTCGCGGCCCAGCACCGGCCGGCGGGCGGCGCTGACCTTGCCGCCGCCGTCCGAACGCCAGACGACCTCGGGGTCCAGCACGGCCAGCAGGGCGTCGAGGTCGCCGCCCACGACGGCGGCGAGGAACGCCTCGACGGTGCGGCGGTGCTCGGCGCGGTCCACGGTGCGGCGCGGCGCCTCGGCCCGCACCCGCTTGCGGGCGCGGGAGGCCAGTTGCCGCACGGAGTCCGGGGTGCGGCCGACCGCCTCGGCGATCTCCGGGAAGGGCACCGCGAAGACGTCGTGGAGGATGAAGGAGGTGCGCTCGGCCGGGGTGAGCCGCTCCAGGACGGTCAGCAGGGCCATCCCCACGGATTCGTCGAGCGTGACCCGGTCCTCGGGGCCGGGGCCGCCGGCGCCCTGCGGACCCGGCAGCCGCGCTCCGTCGGCGCCCGGCCCGGCGAGCAGCGGCTCCGGCAGCCAGGGGCCGACATAGGTCTCGCGGCGGGCCCGGGCCGAGCCCAGCAGGTCGTAACAGATGCGGCTGACGACGGTGGTGAGGAAGGCGCGCGGGCTGGCCACCGGCGGCTCGTCGGGCAGCGCCTGCCAGCGCAGCCAGGTCTCCTGCACGGCGTCGTCGGCGTCGGTGACGGTGCCCATGATCCGGTAGGCGATGGCCCACAGCCGCCCGCGCTGCTCCTCGAACTGCGCCAGCCGGTCGCCGGCCGGCGTCTCCCGGTGGTCGTCCGCGCTCGTCCGCGGCTGTGCCATGGTCCGCTCCTTGTCGTACGCGATCGCCCGCCGTCGTGGGCGACCGCCGCTCGCCGTGCTCCTGCCTCAAGGACGAGGCGGGCGGGCGCACTGTGACACCCGGTCGGGCGGGCCGGGCCGCCCCCGCCTCAGCGGCGCTTGCCGGACTTCTTCTTGGCGGACGAAGTGCTCTTGGCGGCCGGGTTGCCGGTGCGGGCGCCGCGGCGGCGCGCGTGCCGCTCGCGGGCGGCGGTGTACTCGGCGCGGTGCAGCTTCTCGCCGGGGGCCTCCAGGAGGCCGCGGCAGAAGTACGCGAGCAGCGAGCCGATGAAGCCGATCAGCATCAGGCTCTGGCCGGACGAGGCGGCCGCGCCGCGGGCGGCCGGGTCGGGGCGGCGCACGAAGCCGTCCCAGGTGCGGCGAAAGGCCAGTGCGCTGCAGATGGCGAAGCCGGCGACGACGAGGATGCCGACGAACGGGCCGACGGCGGCGATCTCCAGGCCCTGGAAGGCGAACCGCAGCACGACCGCGCCGGCCGCGGCGAGCGCGAGCGAGCCCGCCGCGACGCCGGCCCGGCGCAGGGCGTAGCTACCGTCGTGGTGGACCCAGGTGGTGCCGAAGAACCGGATCTCCTCCGGCTCGGGGCCGCCGCGCTCCGGGCTCCCGGCGGGGGTCTGCGCATCGCTCATGGCTCGATTATCCCCGCCGGGCCGTACGGGCCCGGTCCCTGCCCCGTCCGCGCCGGGCGCCGGCCGCGCCTCAGCCGCCCATGCAGCGCGGCGCGACCATCACATCGCTGCCGGTGCGGACGTAGGTGTCGGAGACGTACTGGCCGGAGCCGATGTTGTCCCAGATGTCCGAGGTGCCGTACGGGCCGGTGACCCGCTGGCCGTGCCGCTGGCAGCGGATCTCGATCCGCGCGCCCTCCGGCAGCAGGCGGACGACCGGGTAGTTCGTGCCGGGGCCCTTGCGGACCTTGACGCGGTAGCCGGGCGCGATCGGATAGACCAGGCCGCCACCGGACGCGGCGGCGAGCGCCTGGCCGGCGGTCTGCTCGGAATCGTCCTGGATGTCCTGCGTTGTCATTTCGCATTCCCCCGTGAGTGGTACCCGTTTGATCATGTTCGTTTCAATTCCGCAACGCGCACGCTAGCAAGCTTCGTTCATCTCGTACGCGCCATCGACTAGGCTCCGCGCGTCGCACCTGCGACCGAATGGCACAGGGAATGACACGGGGGTGGAACCATGCCGTCGCTGCGCGATTCCGGGGTCGGCCCGGAAGCGGAGCGTCCGGAATACGCCGGGCAGTACCGCCTGGAGGCGCGGCTCGGCGCCGGCGGTATGGGCGTGGTCCACCTGGCCCGCTCGTCGTCCGGACTGCTGCTCGCGGTCAAGGTCATCCATGCCGAGTTCGCCCAGGACCCGGAGTTCCGCGGGCGGTTCCGGCAGGAGGTGGCGGCCGCGCGGCGGGTCAGCGGGGCCTTCACCGCGCCCGTCGTGGACGCCGACCCGGATGCCGAACGCCCCTGGATGGCGACCCTCCACATCCCCGGCCCGACGCTTTCGGACCATGTGAAGCGGAGCGGCCCGATGGCGCCCTGCGAGGTCCGGCAGCTGGCCGCGGGACTCGCCGAGGCGCTGCGCGACATCCACCGCGCCGGGGTGGTGCACCGCGACCTCAAGCCGGGAAACGTGCTGCTGGCCGCCGACGGCCCGAAAGTCATCGACTTCGGCATCTCGCGCCCCTCCGACAGCGAAATGCGCACCGAGACCGGCAAGTTGATCGGCACACCGCCGTTCATGGCGCCCGAGCAGTTCCAGCGGCCGCGCGAGGTGGGGCCCGCGGCGGACGTCTTCGCGCTGGGTTCGGTGCTGGTGCACGCCGCCACCGGCAGCGGGCCGTTCGACTCCGAGAGCCCCTACCTCGTCGCGTATCAGGTGGTGCACGACGAGGCCGATCTGGCGGGCGTGCCGCAGGAGTTGGCCCCGCTGATCGAGAGCTGCCTGGCGAAGGATCCGGCGGACCGCCCGACGCCGGACGCGCTGATGGAGATGCTGCGGACCGACGATCCGGTGGGCCTGGCCGTGGACGGCGGGGTGCGGGGCGCGCGGGACGGCGCGGTGCCGGATGCGTGGGACGGCGCGGTGCCGGACGTACGGATCCCGGAGCAGCGGCAGCCCGTACGGGCCGAGCCCGCCCCGGCGCGGGCCGAGACGACGCATGTGCGGGTGCCCGCCCCCCTCGTCGAGCCCGCTCCCGCCGCCGAGCCGACGCCCGGCACCGGCCCGGCCCCCCTCGACGCCCCGGCCGCGCCCGCTTCCGGCCCGCGCCGCGACGCCCGCTCCCGGAGCCGCCGCTGGCCCCTGTGGGCGGCCCTCGCCCTGGTGGTCACCGGAGCCGGCGCGTTCGCCGGGGTCCGGGCGCTCTCCCCCTCGGGCCCCGGCCAGGACCCGGCGCTGCAGACCCACCCCTCACGCCCCGGCGAGGGCTTCCGCCCCTGGCACACCACGCTCGTCGAGCGGCCCAAGGGGCACGACGCCGAACTGCCCTTCTGCACCAGCGGATCCGGCGCCGTCTTCTGCGGCCAGTCCGGTGTGCTGGCCGCCCGGCTCGACCCGGACACCGGCCGGGTGGCGTGGCGGCGCACGGAGGACTCCCCCGGCAAGCACGCCGCCTCACCGGCCGCGCCGGTGCTCTCCGGCGGGCTGCTGTACGTCTTCTCCGCCGACGCCACCCGGCTGCTGGCGCTCGATCCGTCGCCCGGCGGGAAGGGCGCCGTCCGCTGGAGCAGGGACATCACCGGATACGAGGGCGGGGCCGCGGTCATCGGCGACCGGGTCCTGCTGGCGTCCGGGGACGGCACGGTCACGGCGCTGGACAGCGCCACCCACCGCGAACGGTGGCACCACCGCTACCCCGGCCACACTCTCCCGCTGTTCACCGGATTCGGTGGCCCGCACACCGCCTACGCCGCCGAACCCACCCCCGACGGCACGGCCTCGCAGGTCACCGCCATCGACGTGGCCGACGGCCGGGCCCGCTGGTCGCGCCGGCTGCCGGGGGTGCTCACGCCGGCTGGGACCGGCCCGTCCGGGGCGCTCTACCTCACCGCCACCGACCCCAGGCTCTCCTACCGCACCACCGCCGTCGTCCGCTACGACCCGGCGAGCGGGCACGCCCGCCGCCTGCCGCTGACCGCGCCCCTGGACGGCGTGGCCGCCGTGGTGCACGACGAGACGGTGTACCTGCTGGCCGAGGGCGGTGCGCTGCAGGCCGTCGGGGCCCGTACGTGGGACACCGAGACCTCGGTCAGCCGGGGGTCGGCGCCCGTGGTGAGCGGCGAGAGGCTGTTCTTCACCGCCGCGGACGGCCGGCTGCTGGCGATGGACGCCCGGTCGGGCGCGCTGATCGGGCAGACCGCGCCCCGGCTGACGGCCGCCCGGCACAACGGGTTCGTGGAGTCGCTGCCCGCGCCGCGGGTGGACGGCGCACGGGGCTCGGTCTACGCCGCGGCGCCGGACGGCACGGTGTTCGGCGCGGCGACGAAGGACCCGGCGGGCTGGTGAGGTCCCCGCGCCGGCTCCTGGTGACAGCGGCAGGCGCAGGCCTCATGCCGGACACCGGGCACCAGGGCGGCCCCGCCGTGCCCCGCAACGCCCTTGTCGCAGGCCGCGTGGGTGCCGATGTGGCACGACGGTGAGATGTAGGGGCGGCCGGTCACGTCGCCCGTCACGTCGCCCATCACCTCTCGGCCTTCGCGAGCACCTGGATCAGTCGCCGTACCGTCTCCAGGTTGCAGCGCCCCAACTCAATTAGGAGACAGGGGTGTTCGCGGGTGTAGGCCACCGGGTCGACCCCCAGCGACGGCAGCACGACACCGACCCGCCGGAGCAACTCGGCCAGTTCGCCGCACGCCGCCTCCGCCTCGTCCATCCGGCCTGTGGCCATGGCTCCGCTCCTGTCCGCCGTTTCCGTGTGGGGCCGACCGGTCGCGACTACGGTGAGTGGCCCGGCCATTACGAGGATGGACGGGGATCCGGGTGCCGGGCCCGTTTGCGGGCCGTACTTCGCACCCTTGCACCGTTTGTTCCGCACCTTCCACGGAGGAGGGCACCATGCCGCCGAGACGAGTGGTCACCGGACGCAGTCAGGAGCCGCGCCGACGTTTCGCGGAGGAGCTGCGATTACTTCGCGCGAAGAAGGGCGACAGCCTGCGGAAGCTCGGCGAGGTGCTGGGGTGGGATGCGTCGCTCTTCGGCAAGATGGAGAGCGGCAAGACACTGGGAAGCCCGGAGGTGGTGGAGGCGCTGGCCCAGCGCTACGGGGCGGAGGACTGGCTGCTGACGCTCTGGGAGTTGGCGCTCGGCGATCCGACGCAGTTCAAGGAGCAGTACCGGCGGTACATGACGCTGGAAGCCGAGGCGTTGAGCATGTGGCATTACGCCGTGGGTGTACTGCCGGGCCTTCTCCAGACCAAGGAATACGCACGTGAAGTGCTCGCAGCGGGCGGCATTCAAGGCGACGAGCTGGCGCGGCAAGTAGAGGCGCGCATAGGGCGCAGTGCAGTGCTGGCGGACCTCGATCCCCCAGCCTTCCGCACCGTTCTGTCCGAGATGGTGCTGCGCACTCCGCTGCGTGATGTGGTGGCGTGGCGAGAGCAGTTGGAGCATCTGGCCGAGGTCGCCGAGCGGCCGAACGTGACGATCCAGGTGCTGCCTCGCGGTTCCGCGCTGCATTTCCTTGCAGCCACGGACGTAATGTTTCTCCGGCTGCTCGATGGCCGCACCGTTGCCTACATCGAGACTGCCCTACACGGCGAACTCGTGGAGGAAACATGCGCGGTTGAGCGATTGCAACGCGCGTACGATGCTGTTCGCGACCTCGCGCTGCCCCCGGCCGAGTCGCGGAAGTTCATCGGGCAGATGTTGGAGGATGTGCCGTGCGATCCATCGACCTGAGCACTGTCACCTGGCGCAAGTCGAGCTACAGCAACTCGGACGGCGGCCAATGTGTCGAGGTCTCCGACGACTTCCTCACCGCCGCCACATGGCGCAAGTCCAGCTACAGCAACCCCGACGGAGGCAACTGCATCGAGGTCGCCGACGGCCTCCCCGCCCTCGTGCCCGTCCGCGACAGCAAGGACCCGCACGGCCCCGCGCTGCTCTTCGACGCGGCGGCCTGGTCCTCGTTCGTCGACGCCGTCAAGGGCGGGGAGCTGTCCGGCGGCTGACGCCCCGTACGCACGACGACGCACATGGAGCCCCCCACGACCGTGGGGGGCTCCATCACGTCAACGGGTGTGCTCAGCCGAGCTTGTTCACGTCCCGCACCGCGCCCTTGTCCGCGCTGGTGGCCATCGCCGCGTACGCCTGCAGCGCCGCCGACACCTTGCGTTCGCGCTGCTTGGGTGCGTACACGCCGCCCAGGGCCTCCCGGCGGGCGGCCAGCGTCGCGTCGTCCACGAGGAGGTCGATGGTCCGGCCCGGGATGTCGATGCGGATGCGGTCGCCGTCCTCGACGAGGGCGATGGTGCCGCCGGAGGCCGCCTCGGGGGAGGCGTGGCCGATGGACAGGCCGGACGTGCCGCCGGAGAAGCGGCCGTCGGTGACCAGCGCGCAGGTCTTGCCCAGGCCGCGGCCCTTGAGGAACGACGTCGGGTAGAGCATCTCCTGCATGCCGGGGCCGCCCTTGGGGCCCTCGTAGCGGATGACGACGACGTCGCCCTCCTTGATCTGCTTGGTGAGGATCTTGTCGACGGCCTCTTCCTGCGACTCGCAGACCACGGCCGGGCCCTCGAAGGTCCAGATGGACTCGTCGACGCCGGCGGTCTTCACCACGCAGCCGTCCTCGGCGATGTTGCCCTTGAGGACGGCCAGGCCGCCGTCCTTGGAGTAGGCGTGCTCGACGGAGCGGATGCAGCCGCCCTCGGCGTCGGTGTCCAGCGTCTCCCAGCGCTCGGACTGGGAGAAGGCGGTCGCCGAGCGCTTGCAGCCGGGGGCGGCGTGCCACAGCTCGACGGCTTCGGCGGAGGGCGAACCGCCGCGCACGTCCCAGGTCTTGAGGTGCTCGGCGAGCGTCGCGGAGTGGACGGAGTGCACGTCCTCGTTGAGCAGTCCGCCGCGGTAGAGCTCCCCGAGGATCGCGGGGATGCCGCCGGCGCGGTGCACGTCCTCCATGTAGTACGTGCCGCCGGGCGCCACGTTCGGGGCGACCTTGGCCAGGCAGGGGACGCGTCGCGAGACCTCGTTGATGTCCTTGAGGTCGTAGTCCAGCTCGGCCTCCTGGGCGGCGGCGAGCAGGTGCAGGATCGTGTTCGTGGAGCCGCCCATGGCGATGTCGAGCGCCATGGCGTTCTCGAAGGCGGCGCGGGTGGCGATGTTGCGCGGCAGGACGGACTCGTCGCCGTCCTCGTAGTAGCGCTTGGCGATCTCCACGACCGTGCGGCCGGCGTTCTCGTAGAGCGCCTTGCGGGCGGTGTGGGTGGCGAGCACCGAGCCGTTGCCGGGCAGGGAGAGGCCGATGGCCTCGGTGAGGCAGTTCATCGAGTTGGCGGTGAACATGCCTGAACAGGAGCCGCAGGTGGGGCAGGCGTTCTCCTCGATGCGCAGGACGTCGGCGTCCGAGACGTTCTCGTTGGAGGCGTCGACCATGGCGTCGATCAGGTCCAGCTTGCGGACGGTGCCGTCGACGAGGGTGGCCTGGCCGGCCTCCATCGGGCCGCCGGAGACGAAGACCACCGGGATGTTCAGGCGCATGGCGGCCATCAGCATGCCCGGGGTGATCTTGTCGCAGTTGGAGATGCAGATCAGGGCGTCGGCGCAGTGGGCCTCGACCATGTACTCCACGCTGTCCGCGATCAGGTCGCGGGAGGGCAGGGAGTACAGCATGCCGGCGTGGCCCATGGCGATGCCGTCGTCGACCGCGATGGTGTTGAACTCGCGCGGGATGGCACCCGCGGCCCGGATGGCGTCGGAGACGATCCGGCCGACCGGGGCGAGGTGGGTGTGGCCGGGCACGAACTCGGTGAAGGAGTTGGCCACCGCGACGATCGGCTTGCCGATGTCCTCGCTCGCTACACCCGAGGCCCGCATAAGGGCGCGGGCACCCGCCATGTTGCGGCCATGGGTAACGGTGCGGGACCTCAGCTCGGGCACGACAGGTCACTCCCTCGGAAATCATGTAGCAGCTGAGTCCGAGGTTACGCTCTTGATCCAAGATCTGGACGCCGACTCCGGCATGTGAGACGACCGCCCAGAGTGCGGACGGTGTCGGCCCTCCTCGGCCAGAGGGGAGCGCCTCCTCGTTGGCCGTGCGGAATGCTCCCGGTGACCCCTGCGCGGCCTCCCGGCGACCCTTGCGCGGTGCCTCCCGGCGACCCCTGCGCGGTGCCTCCCGGCGACCCCTGCGCGGTGCCTCCCGGTGACCGCGCGGAATACCTCCCGGCACCCCCGCGTTGTGGCCCCGCAGGGGGCCCTCGCATCCCCTACGGGATCTGTTCGCCCCTCCCCTACGGCGGCCGGCGCGGCCCTCCCCTACGGCTGGGTCAGATACCGCTGGAGCGTCGGCGCGACCATCGCGATGATCTCCTCCGTGTCCGCGGAGGCGACCGGGTCCATCTTGATCACATAGCGCAGCAGCGCGATGCCAATGAGGTGGCTCGCGGCCAGCTGCACCCGGAACTCGGGGTCGGGGACGCGCAGTTCGCCCGCCAGCCGCTGCAGCATCCGGCGCTCGATCAGTCCGCGCAGCACCGCCGCCGCGGTGTCGTTGGTCAGCGCCGAACGCATGATCGCCAGCAGCGGCGGCCGGCTGACCGGGTTCTCCCAGACACCGAACATGAAGCGGGCCATCCGCTCGCCCACCTCGGAGCCGCCGCCCGCGAGGGCGTCGGGCATGGTCAGCGCGGGCGCGAAGGACAGCTCGATGGCCGCCGCGAAGACCTGCTCCTTGGTGCCGAAGTAGTGGTGCACCAGCGCCGCGTCCACCCCGGCCGCCTTGGCGATACCGCGCACCGAGGTCTTGTCGTAGCCGCGCTCGGCGAACTCGGTACGGGCCGCGGCCAGGATCCGGTCCCGGGCGCCGGGCCCGGTCTCGGCGGCGGCACGTGCCGGGCGGCCCCGGCGGCGGGCGGGCCGCTCGGGCGACTCGTCCGCGGGCTCGCTCACGAACCCGGAACCCGGCTCGGCGAGGCCAGATGCAGCCGGGTGAAGGCCAGCGCCTCGGCCAGGTCGGCCTCGCGTTCGGCGGCGGACATCGCCCGGCGGGTGTTGACCTCGACGACCACATGCCCGTCGAAGCCGGTGGCGGCCAGCCGCTCCAGCACCTCGGCGCAGGGCTGGCTGCCGCGCCCCGGCACCAGGTGCTCGTCCTTGGCGGAGCCGTTGCCGTCGGCGAGGTGGACGTGCGCCAGCCGGTCGCCCATCCGCTCCACCATCGCCAGCGCGTCGTTGCGGGCGGTGGCGGTGTGCGACAGGTCGACGGTGAAGTGCCGGTAGTCGTCGTTGGTGGGGTCCCAGTCCGGGGCGTACGCCAGCATCTCGCGGTCCCGGTAGCGCCACGGGTACATGTTCTCGACGGCGAACCGCACGTCCGTCTCACCCTCCATCCGCCACACCCCGCGGACGAACTCCCGGGCGTAGCTGCGCTGCCAGCGGAACGGCGGGTGCACGACCACGGTCGAGGCGCCCAGCCTCTCCGCGGCGTTGCGGGCCCGCTGCAGCTTCACCCAGGGGTCGGTGGACCAGACGCGCTGGGTGATCAGCAGACACGGCGCGTGGACGGCCAGGACCGGTACGCCGTGGTAGTCGGAGAGCCTGCGCAGCGCCTCGACGTCCTGGCTGACCGGGTCGGTCCACACCATGACCTCGACGCCGTCGTAGCCCAGGCGCGCGGCGATCTCGAAGGCCGTCGCCGTCGACTCCGGATACACCGAGGCCGTGGACAGCGCGACCTTCGCATCCGGGATGCGCACCACTGGCTCTGTCACGAGGGACAGCGTACGGGCCGCACCTGTGCCCGGGGCAGGAGATCCGGACGACCGCCGCCCCTGTCGGCGCAGGCCTTCCCGCCCCGTGAGAGCCCCGTGGCCGGTGGGGCTGGGGCGATGCGTGTGGCGCCCCTCCCGTCGCGGCGTGACGAGTCTCACGCGGGCAGGTGGTCCAGCCGCCGCAGGATGACGCCCTCGCGCAGCGCCCACGGGCAGATCTCCAGCGTCTCCACCCCGAACAGGTCCATCGCGGCCTCGGCGACCAGCGCCCCGGCCAGCAGCTGCCGCGCCCGGCCGTCGGACACCCCGGGCAGCTCGGCGCGCTCCTTGACGGTCATCGCGGCCAGCCGCGGCACCCACTCCTCCAGATTCCTGCGGGTCAGCTCGCGCTGGACGTACAGGCCCTCGGCCGAGCGCGCGGCGCCCGCGATCCGGGCCAGCTGCTTGAAGGTCTTGGACGTGCCGACGACCTGGTCGGGGGTCCCGTACCGGGTGAACTCGCTCACCACCTTGGCGATCTCGGCCCGTACCCGGCGGCGCAGCGCGCGCACGTCGTCCGGGTCGGGCGGGTCGCCGGGCAGGGCGCTCGCCGTGAGCCGGCCGGCGCCCTGCGGCAGCGACACCGCCACGTCCGGCTCCTCGTCGAGGCCGAAGGCGATCTCCAGCGAGCCGCCGCCGATGTCCAGCACCAGCAGCCGGCCGGCGGACCAGCCCAGCCAGCGGCGGGCCGCGAGGAAGGTGAGCCGCGCCTCGTCCTCACCGGAGAGCACCTGCAGCTCGACACCGGTCTCCAGGGCGACCCGGCGCAGCACCTCCTCGCCGTTGGACGCCTCGCGCACCGCGGACGTGGCGAACGGCAGCACGCTCTCGACGCCCTTGTCCTCGGCCACCTGCAGCGCCTCCAGGACGGTCGCCACCAGGCGCTCCACCCCTGCGTCGCTTATGGCGCCGGCCTCGTCGAGGAGTTCGGCCAGGCGCAGCTCCGCCTTGTGCGAATAGGCGGGCAGCGGGCGCGCGCCCGGGTGCGCGTCCACCACCAACAGATGGACCGTATTCGAACCCACATCGAGGACACCGAGTCTCATACGGGGAAACCTACTGCGCCGGTGGCCCGCTCCTCACGGCGCGGTGGTTCCCGGCCCGCGGCCCACTGCGCGCCCGGACTCGCGCCGCGGCCGGATTCGGCAATTCCTCAAGGCCGGACCGACCCCCGTACGCTGGACCTGTGGCAAAGACGAAAAAGGCGAAGCACGAAAAAGCGCTGAAGAAGGACGAAAAGCGGCGCGCCAAGGCGGCCGCCGGGGCGCAGCCCTCGGCCGACGAGGTCGGCCTCGACTTCGCCCGCGCGTGGGTCACCTTCCCCGACCCGGCCGATGACGAGCAGCTCTTCCGCTGCGACCTGACCTGGCTGACCTCCCGCTGGACCTGCATCTTCGGCAGCGGCTGCCAGGGCATCCAGGCCGGCCGGGCCGACGACGGCTGCTGCACGCTCGGCGCGCACTTCTCGGACGACGACGACGAGAAGCGGGTGGCCCGGCACGTGGCGCGGCTCACGCCCGACCTGTGGCAGTTCCACGACGTCGGCACGCAGACCGGCTGGGTCGAGGAGGACGACGACGGCGAGCGGCAGACCCGCCGCTGGCAGGGCTCGTGCATCTTCCAGAACCGCCCCGGCTTCCCGGCCGGCGCGGGTTGCTCGCTGCACATCCTCGCGCTGCGCGAGGGCCGCGAGCCGCTGGAGACCAAGCCGGACGTCTGCTGGCAGCTGCCGGTCCGGCGCACGTACGACTGGATCGACCGGCCGGACGACACCCAGGTGCTGCAGGTGACCATCGGCGAGTACGACCGGCGCGGCTGGGGCCCCGGCGGCCACGACCTGCACTGGTGGTGCACGTCCGCGACGTCGGCGCACGGTGCCGGCGAGCCGGTGTACGTCTCGTACAAGCCGGAGCTGACCGAGCTGATGGGCAAGAAGGGCTACGCCAAGCTCGCCGAGCTGTGCGAGGAGCGGATGGCGGCGACGCTGCCGATGGCGCCGCATCCGGCGGATCCCAGGCCGGCGAAGTCGGGGAAGCCGGGGAAGTCCGCGGAGTCCGCGGAGTCCGCGGAGTCCGCGGAGTCCGCGAAGCCTGCGGCGTCCGCGGAGGAGAAGGGTTCCGCCCAGTAGAACGAGGCCCGCAAGGCCCTGGGGCGGGACGGCGGCGTCGCTTGCCACCGTGACGTCGCCTTCCCGGCGGGCCGTGAGGCCTTCCCGGCGGGCCGTGGCGCCTTCGCGTCCCGGCCCGCCGTCGTGCTGTCTCAGCCGGCGGGGCGCGTGGTGTTCGACGGCCTCGAGGTCGGTTCCGGCGTGGTCGGGGCCGGCGTCGGCGCGGAAGCCGTGGGGGTGGGCGTGGGGGACGGGTCCGCCGGGGTCGGCGTGGGCGTGGACGCCGGGCCCGAGGGGGTCGGTGCCGGTTTGGTGGGCGTCGGGTCCTGCGGGCCGGGGCCCGGCTCCGGGGCGCCGAAGCCCTCCATCGTCACGGCGGTCCTGCCGGGACCGATGGCGATCCTGGCCCGCCACCGGCCCACGGGCTCCCGGTCGTGGTCGACGTAGACCGTGATCGTCGTGGACTGCCCCGGCCGCAGCGAGCCCGCCGTATGGCTCATCAACAACCAGGGCGCACCCGACGAGGCCGTCCAGCGCACCGGCGCGCCCCCCGAGGCGCTGAGCGTGATGACCGTCGTCCCCCCGCTCGGCTGCGCGGCCACCGTCAGCCGGCCCGGACCCCGGGCCGCCCGGCCGGCCCGCTCGGACCGCGGCGCACCGCCGTCCCCGTCGACCACCTCGACGGACACGTCCGACAGCCCCGCGCCGGCGCGGTAGCCGGGCTCGGGCGTCGTCCGGGCGTTGCCGGCGTTCTCGTACGGGCGGCCGCCCAGCTGCGCGCCGCTGTCCGTGTCGCTGGCCGTCACCGCCGGTGATTCGTTCGCGGCCTCCCCCGTGGCGGGAGCGCCGCGGTAGGCCGCCCACAGGGCCAGCACCGGCGCCGCCACCACCGTGGCGACGACGGTCGTGGTCAGCGCCCGGGCCCGCAGCCTGCGGCGCCGGGCGGCCCGGTCCGTGGGGGCGCCCACGGGGAAGCCGTCACGGTCGTAGCGAGGAGAACCGTTTGCCCCGCGCGCCCGGCCACCGCGGCCGGCGCCGGGCACGCCCTCCGCGCGCCCCGACCGGGAGCGCCGGGCCGCCGCCAGCGCGGCCAGCACGGCCTCCCCGGGAGCGCCGACCAGCGGCAGCGTGCCCCGGGCCACCGGCGCGGTGCCCGGCCACGCCCCCGGCACAGTGGCCCGTTCGGCGGTCCGCCGGCACTCGGCGCAGTCGTCGACATGGCGCACCAGCTCCCGGCTCAGCGCCGCGCCCAGCAGCATCTGGCTGTCGCCCGCCAGCCGCGCGACCTCCCGACATCGCCCCGACTCGACGACGGCCAGCGCCGCCCGGGTCCGTTCGACCTCGCAGGACGCGGTGGCCAGCAGCGCGCGGGTGGCGATCGGGTCGGCGCCGAGCACCGCGGCGACCTCGTCGGCGGAGAGGTGATGGCGCACCGAGAGCTCCAGCGCCTCGCGCTGCTCGGGGGTGGTGCCCGCGGCCTCCGGCCAGGCCAGCGCGGCCAGTTCCCGCTGCCGCCGCTCGGCGTCGCGGACGGCCGCGGTGCCCGCGGAGCCGGCCGGTGCGCCGTCCGAAGCGCCCTCAGGTCCGGCACCCGGCTTGCCGGCCGCGGTGCCGCCCGGCCTTCTGGCGGCCCCGGTCCGCTCGGCGAGCCGGCGCAGGCAGGCCCACCGAGCCAGCGCGTAGAGCCAGGAGCGGTGCAGCGCGGGGTCGCCAGGGCGCCGGCCGCGGCGGTGCTCCGCGAGCGCGAGCATCTCGCCGAGCACCGCCGCCGCCGCGTCGTGGTCGCACAGGACGGACAGGCAGTACGTGAACAGCCCGTCCAGATACGGCTCATAGCCGTCATGGCCGTCGTCGCGTTCGCCCGCGCCGAGCGGATCGGGCCGCTCGGGCCGCTCGACGGGCTGCGGGCGGCGGCGCCGGCCGTCGCCGCGCGACCGGTGTGCGCCGGTGGAGTGCGTGGGGTGCTCGGGCCTGCTGCTCATCACCCCGGCGACGGTAGGGGGATGATGCAGCCAGGCCTGCTCGCCTGGCACACTTTTAACCCTTACGGGTGACCATCTCCCTCAAAAGGGGACACGAATCGGCCATTGGAGGCAGGGGGGCGCTCGGCGCGCGCCACCCGCTCGGCGCAAACCGGACGGCGACGCGGCAGGACCCGCCCGGACCCCGCTCCCCGAGGACTCGGCGGAGGGCGTTGTCGGACCCCGCCGCTACGGTGGCCCCATGGCAACGCGTAAAACGTCGGGCAAGGAGCGCCCCTCCTACCGCTGCACCGAATGCGGCTGGACCACCGCGAAGTGGCTCGGCCGCTGTCCCGAGTGCCAGGCGTGGGGCACCGTCGAGGAGTTCGGCGGCACCCCCGCGGTGCGCACCACCGCGCCCGGCCGCGTCACGACGGCCGCGCTGCCCATCGGCCAGGTCGACGGCAAGCAGGCCGCCGCCCGCTCCACCGGCGTGGACGAGCTGGACCGGGTGCTGGGCGGCGGCCTGGTCCCCGGCGCCGTCGTGCTGCTGGCCGGCGAACCAGGCGTCGGCAAGTCCACCCTCCTCCTGGACGCCGCCGCCAAGGCCGCCTCCGACGCCCACCGCACGCTCTACGTGACCGGCGAGGAGTCCGCGAGCCAGGTACGGCTGCGCGCCGACCGCATCGGCGCCATCAACGACCACCTCTACCTGGCCGCCGAGACCGACCTCTCCGCCGTCCTCGGCCACCTCGACACCGTCAAGCCCTCCCTGCTCATCCTCGACTCCGTCCAGACCGTCGCCTCCCCCGAGATCGAGGGCGCGCCCGGCGGCATGGCCCAGGTCCGCGAAGTCGCCGGCGCCCTGATCCGCGCCTCCAAGGAACGCGGCATGTCCACGCTCCTGGTGGGCCACGTCACCAAGGACGGCGCCATCGCCGGCCCCCGCCTCCTGGAACACCTCGTCGACGTCGTCCTGCACTTCGAAGGCGACCGGCACGCCCGCCTCCGCCTCGTGCGCGGCGTCAAGAACCGCTACGGCACCACCGACGAAGTCGGCTGCTTCGAGCTGCACGACGAAGGGATCACCGGCCTCGCCGACCCCTCGGGCCTGTTCCTGACCCGCCGCGCCGAGCCGGTGCCCGGCACCTGCCTGACGGTCACGCTGGAGGGCCGCCGCCCGCTGGTCGCCGAGGTCCAGGCGCTGACCGTCGACTCCCAGATCCCCTCACCCCGGCGCACCACCTCCGGCCTGGAGACCTCCCGGGTCTCGATGATGCTGGCCGTCCTGGAGCAGCGCGGCCGGATCAGCGCCCTGGGCAAACGCGACATCTACAGCGCGACGGTAGGCGGTGTGAAGCTCACCGAGCCCGCCGCCGACCTCGCCGTCGCCCTGGCACTCGCCAGCGCCGCCAGCGACACCCCCCTGCCCAAGAACCTGGTCGCCATCGGCGAGGTGGGCCTCGCCGGCGAGGTCAGACGCGTCACCGGCGTCCAGCGCCGGCTCTCCGAGGCGGCCCGGCTCGGCTTCACCCACGCCCTGGTCCCCGCCGACCCCGGCAAGATCCCCGACGGGATGCGGGTCCTGGAGGTCGCCGACGTCGGACAGGCCCTGAGCGTCCTGCCCAAGCGGGTGCGCCGGGAGGCCCCACAGGAAGAGGGCGCACGCCGGTAGACTTTGCCCTGGTCTCGCCCGTCACCGCAGAATTGCCTGCCGGCCACGTACGCTCCGCTGGTACGCCAACCGCAGCAATCGGGCGGGCGGCCTGCGGACCGACAGACCGTGTGACGGAGGAGTGCAGTGGCAGCCAACGACCGGGCATCGACTCCCGGCAGGTCCGGTGGGAACCCCGGCACCGAGAGCCTGATGCGCGCCTCGCTGAGCGCCGTCGCGCCCGGTACCGCACTGCGCGACGGCCTGGAGCGCATCCTGCGCGGCAATACCGGCGGGCTGATCGTCCTCGGCTTCGACAAGACCGTCGAGACCATGTGCACCGGCGGCTTCGTCCTCGACGTCGAGTTCACCGCCACCCGCCTGCGCGAGCTGTGCAAGCTCGACGGCGCCCTGGTCCTCGACAAGGACATCACCAAGATCCTGCGCGCCGGCGTCCAGCTGGTCCCCGACGCCTCCATCCCCACCGAGGAGACCGGCACCCGTCACCGCACGGCCCAGCGCGTCTCGATCCAGGCCGGCTTCCCCGTCGTCTCGGTCAGCCAGTCCATGCGCCTGATCGCCCTGTACGTGGACGGCGAGCGCCGCGTCCTGGAGGAGTCCGCCGCGATCCTCTCCCGCGCCAATCAGGCCCTGGCCACCCTGGAGCGCTACAAGCTCCGCCTGGACGAGGTCGCCGGCACCCTCTCCGCACTCGAAATCGAGGACCTGGTCACGGTCCGCGACGTCACCGCGGTCGCCCAGCGCCTGGAGATGGTCCGCCGGATCGCCACCGAGATCGCCGAGTACGTCGTCGAGCTCGGCACGGACGGCCGGCTCCTCGCCCTCCAGCTCGAAGAGCTGATCGCCGGCGTGGAGCCCGAGCGCGAGCTGGTCGTCCGCGACTACGTCCCCGAGCCCACCGCCAAGCGCTCCCGCACGGTCGCCGAAGCGCTCTCCGAGCTCGACGCCCTGACCCACACCGAGCTGCTCGAACTCCCCATCGTGGCCCGCGCGCTGGGTTACAGCGGCGCCCCCGAGACCCTGGACTCCGCCGTCTCCCCGCGCGGCTTCCGCCTGCTGGCGAAGGTCCCCCGCCTGCCCGGCACGGTCATCGACCGCCTCGTCGACCACTTCGGCGGCCTGCAGAAACTGCTCGCGGCCAGCGTCGACGACCTCCAGACCGTCGACGGCGTGGGCGAGGCCCGCGCCCGCTCGGTACGCGAGGGCCTGTCCCGCCTGGCGGAGTCGTCGATCTTGGAGCGGTACGTCTGACGGGGCCGCTGAAGGCAGGTCCCGGGGGGCGGGCCGCCCGTGCCCACGATCCTGAGCTGCCGGATGCCCCTGGTTCCGGCGAGCCGCCGCGTGTTCCCCACTAGGTGACGCGGCCCGGTCCTTCGGGTCCTCCTTGGTGTCCTTCCCCAGCTCACACCCGTGTTAGCCGGACGTTAGCGGCGCGGCATCCTTGCGATAGCGGCCCCGAGCAGAGTGGGTGACGTACCGAGGAAACCACGACACCGACCGCCCCGGGGGACCTGAAATGAGCTCCAGCACCACTGCCCGCACCGCTCGTCGCCGCACCCTTCGCATCGCCGCCGCGGCCCTGACCGCAGCCGCCGGCCTCACGCTGACCGCGTGCTCCGGCTCGGACGCCACCGGCACGAAGCCCTCGGCGCACGCGGAAGCGGGCACGGCCGGCGCCGAGTCCGGCGGCGCGGGCTCCTCCTCCGACGCGCAGGGCTCCGATGCCCAGGCGAGCCCCGGCACCAAGGCTGACACCAAGGCCGGCCCCAAGCCGGGCGCCGCGGGCAAGCAGTCGGGCGGCGGGCAGGCCTCCGGGGGCGGCAAGGCGGGCTCGGGCGTCGAGCGGTGCCACACCTCCGGTCTGAAGGCGACGTTCGCCACGGGCGGCGACGCCGTCCCGGACCCGGACGCGGCCGGGGCCACGACCGCCAGCGTCGTGCTGACCAACAAGGGCAGCCGCACCTGCACGATCGGCGGCTTCGCGGGCGTGGACCTCAAGTCCGAGAACGGCGGCGAGCGCTGGTCGCTGGCCCGCTCGTCGGCCAAGCACGGCTCGATCACCCTGGGGCCCGGGGACAGCACCGACTTCACGATCAACGTCGCCATGACCAAGGAGGACAAGGGCTTCTACCAGCCCGCCTTCGCGGACGTCACCCCGCCCAACGAGACCCAGTCGATCACCATCAAGTGGCCCTGGGGCACCCTCGTCGACCAGCGCGGCGCCACCCACCCGGCCACCTTCGTCAACCCCATCGGCTGACCGCCCCGCCGGCGCCCTGGACACGAGCCCCGGACATGTACCCGGGACATGAAGCCCGGGACATCTCTGAGCGGGACCAGCCCGGAGCGTGAAGCTCTCAACCCGGTGAGGACGTGTAGCTCTCCACTCGGCGAGGACATGTAGCTCTCCACCCGGCGAGGACTCGTCCCGCCGACGCCGCGCCGAGAAAGTCCGCTGCCCCGTGTGACACACCGGGGCAGCGGACTCTCCGCTTCCCGGGCCCGCGCCCGGGCACCAGGCCGCCCCCCGTTGACGCCCGCGCACCGCGACCAACGGGCCGTACAGCCGCCCCCCACCATGCGCCACCCCCACCCCCACCCGCGCCTACCGCAGGGCCGCCGCCTCCTTCTCCTCCGCCAGCCCCACCGCCGGCCGGTCCGGACGCTGCGGCGCCGTCCCGCCGATGGACCGCAGCCAGGACCAGGTGTCCGCCACCGTCTCGCCGACGGGGCGGCAACGCAGCCCCGCCGCCAGTGCCTTGGAGACATCCGCGCCGTACATCGTGTCGTGCAGCTCGCCCGGCGGCAGCCAGACCGGCAGCTCCGACCACGGCTCGATGCCGGCGGCGAGCACGTCCTCGGGGGCGGTCCAGCGCAGCTCCGCATTCGAGCCGGTGACCTTCACACAGCTCTCCAGCAGCTCGCCCATGGTGGCGTGGCCGGTCCCGCTCACCAGGTTGTACGCCCCGCCGAGGCCGGACCGCACGGCGTCGAGGGTCCACTCGGCGAGGTCGCGGACGTCCACGTACTGAAGGGCCGTCTCCCGGGGACCGGGCGCCAGCACCGCGCCACCGCGGGCGATCCGGCCCAGCCACCACGGCAGCCGCCCGATGTTCTCGTACGGCCCGAGGATCAGCCCCGCGCGGACCAGCAGCGCCCGGTCCCCGAAGGCGTCGAGCGCGGCCAGTTCGGCGCCCCGCTTGGCCGCCGCGTAGTCGTCGGAGTCCGTCGCGTCGGCGGACCCGGCCACCACCGGGCCGTCCTCGCCGAGGCCGTACGCCGCCGGGTACGCGTACACGGACCGGCTGGAGACGTAGGCGTAGGTCCGGGCCCGGCCGGCCAGCAGACGCGCCGCGTCCCGTACGGCCACGGGCGCACCGCTCCACGTATCGACGACGGCGTCCCATTCGCCGTCCTCCAGCGCCGCGAGCCCCGCCGCGTCCGTCCGGTCGCCGTGCAGCGCGGTCACGCCCTCCGGCGGCGCGTGGGTCCCGCGATGGAAGACCGTCACCTGCCAGCCCCGCGCCAGCGCCGCCTCGGTGACCGCTCGGCCCACGAACTCCGTTCCGCCCAGCATCAGTAGTCTCATGACGGCGACTGTGCCGGAGGCCCGCGGGCGAGGCCAGCACCGCACGCTCTCAGCGGAATCGCCCAGAGCGATCAGCCTCCGCGCGACAAACGGCCCTCGCCGCGGATGCCGGCCGCCCTCGACGCGGACGTCAACCCTCAGGACACGGGCGCCAGCCCTCAAGACACGGGCACCGACCCTCAAGGCACGGGCACCGACCCTCAACTGGAGAGCACCTGCCCTCAACTGGGGAACGCTTGCCCTCAACTGAGGAGCGCCGGCACTCAGCTGGGGAGCGCCCGACCCGCAACTGGCCTGCGCCGCCCCTCAACCACAGCGACTCTCCCCGCAGCGGTTTCCCCCACAACGGCTTTCCCCGCAGCGGTTTTCCCCACAGCGGCCTTCCCGCACCGAAGCCTCAGCCTCGACCCGTACGGCGCCCCGCCCCGGTACCTCAGTCCTCATCCAGCACGAACGACGTACGGACCGCCTTCAGGCCCGGCACCTTCGCCTCGATCAGATACTTGCCGGCCGGCACCGTCGCCGAACTCGGCGTCGCGCACCGCGGGGCGCTGGCGTGGCGGTCCCACCCGAGGGTGCGCTTCACGGAGCCCTCGGCCGGCACCTTCAGCAGCGCGGGGGCGGTGCCCGACGGGCAGTCGTTCGAGGCCCATACCGGGTCGTCTCCGGCGGTGTCGGTGATGGTGACCACCGCGGCCTTCTGTCCGAGGTCCACCTTGCAGGCCGCACCGGCCGTGTTTTTGATCGTCAGCTCGAACGACGGCCGCTTGCCGGGAGCGTAGGAGTCCTTGACGCTGCGGAGGGTCAACTCCACCTTGGGCGATGTGCAGTTGGGGAGGGACGAACCGGCCGGCACCACGCTTCCGGAGCCCTGACCGATCGGACCACTGCCGGACCCCGAACCGGAACCACCCGAGCCGGAGCCACCACTGGCACCACCGCTACCGCCGGAGGCTCCCGAACCACCGCCGGAGCCGGAGTCCGAACCCGACTCCCCGCCGCCGCCCGACTCGTCGCGCCCGCCCGGCTTCTGAGTGATCGCCGGGCCGGTGGAGGAGGGGCCGGGCGTGATGGAGGTCGCGGGTCCCTTGCCGTGCGAACCGCCCTTGCCCTCTTCGCTGTTCGCACCGCCGTCGCCACCCAGATTGAGTGCCCAGACGACCAGAACGGTGAGCAGGACGACGATGGCCAGCGCAACGGCCCTCCGCCGCCAGTAGATGGAGGAGGGAAGCGGCCCGATCGGATTGCGCAGTGATCCCACGCGGAAACTCTACGAGAGATCCGTGGCCACACCGGCCACTACCCGCCGCATCCGACTGCAACTTTTCCCATTATCGGCCCGGAGTCGGCTCGCCGGCCGCGTTTACCGCCGTAACGGGCCTGATGCCCCGTTAGGCGAGGTCTGCTCCCTCCGGCCTCACTTTCGCCGGGTACCCCTCCACGCTTCCGCCCGTCGCCCCCTCCACGCTTCCGCCCGTCGCCCCTCCACCCTTCGCCCGCCCCCTCCTCCCATCGCCCGCCATCCCCCTCGCCGGTTGCCCCCTCCCGTCACCGACTGCCCCCTCCCATCCCCGGTTGCTCCCTTCCGCCGTTCGTACGCCGCACCGCGGCCGCCACGGCCGTACCGTTGATGATCATGAACAGCATCACCCTCTACCGCGACCTCACCGACCTGGCGCACGACGCGCCCAACTGGCTCCGCACCCTCGCCGACATCGGCACCGAGGGCGGGTTGCTGCTCCTGATGGCAGTGGCGGTCCTGGGGTGGTGGCGGTCCCGCAGCGGCACGGCGCGAAGCGTCGCGCTCGCGGTGCTGGTGCCGATAGCCACCGCGGTCGCGTACCTGCTGAGCGAGCTGGTCAAGAGCCTGGTGGACGAGGAGCGCCCATGCCGGGCGGTGGCGGGCGCGGCCGCCTCGATCGTCCCCTGTCCGCCCGAGGGCGACTGGTCCTTCCCCAGCAACCACTCGACGATCGCCGCGGCGCTGGCGGTCGGCATCGCCATCGCCTGGCGGGCCGCCGCCTGGGTGGCACTGCCGATCGCCCTGCTCACCGGCTTCTCCCGCGTGTTCGTCGGCGTCCACTACCCGCATGACGTGGCCGCCGGCCTGGCCCTGGGCGCGGCGGTGGCGGCACTCGGCGCGGCACTCCTCGGCCCTCCGGCGACCGACCTGGTCCTGCGGATGCGGGCGGGCCGGTGGCGGGTGCTGGTCGAGGCTTAGGAACAGCTAATGGGGTGCCTGCGCAGGAAACGTGGGGTGCTGACTTAGGCGCTACGGGGCGCTTGCGGAAGAACTGAAGAACTACAGGGCACAACGGGGCGCAACGGGGGCGCCGCACGGGGCTATGGGACTACGGGGCGTCCGCTCGCCGCCACTCCTCCTTGTGGCCGAAGCCCTGCCCGTTGTCGATCAGTCGGAGCCAGTCGGGGCGCAGCTCCCACAGGGTGGTGCGCTCGAGTGCGGCGCGGAGCCGGTCGCTCGCCTCGACGAAGGGGAAGCGCTCGGTGTAGGTCCGCCAGCCGGCCGCCCGGTCGGCGCCGGCCAGGGGCCGGCAGTGGCCCCGGCCCTGTAGCCCCGTCAGCCCGCTCCACTCCTGGCCGTCCCGCTGCGCGGTGAACGCGACCCGGGCGCCGGGCTCGGCGAGGGCCCGGCCGTGCCGGGTCGTGGTCGCGGTGACGAAGTACAGCACGGGGTCGGAGGGGGGACCGACCAGGGCCGTTCTGGTGTCATCGCCGGAGCCGGCCGGGTTCGCCGCGCCCAGCGCTTCGGCCGCGTACAGCACCGCGCAGGCCTGTGGTCCGTCCTCATCCACGTACGCCAGCGTCATCGTCGTATGCGCGGCCAGCGCCTGGCGGATCGCCACGGGGCAGGCCGCTGCTCCGTCCACCGCGCCCGCGTCCGCCACGCCGCCGACTTCGCCCGCGTCGCCCGCCTCCGCCGCGCGGCCTGTGCCTGCCGCGCCGCCAGCGGCCTCCGCGCCGCCGCTTACTGCTTTACCGCCGGTGGCCTTCGCGCCGCCGCTGGCTGCTCTACCGCCGCCGGCGTCCGTATCGCTGTCGCTCATCCCGTGTCCGCTCCACTCTCCGCCGCGCGCCCGCATTCCTGCTCCGCCCTGCGCCTGCATCCCTGCTCCGTCACGCGCCGGCCGGCATCCCCGCCCCGTCACGCGCCCGCATCCTCGCTCGCTCGCCGCCTCCACTATTCAAGCAACGATTACGGAGAGTAATCAGTTCCCTCGGATTGTAGTCGCACGTCCGGGCCCGCTCCGAGCCTCCTCGGTTCACCCGTCTCAAGCCTGGCCCATCGGCCTTCACCCGTCTCAAGCCTGGCCCATCGGCGGTTCACCCGTCTCAAGCCTGGCCCTTCCTCGGACCAGCCATCTCAAGCGTGGCCGTCCTCGGACCGCCCGCCTCAAGCCCGGCCCTCATCGGCCCTCATCGGCCGTCATCGGCCGTCATCGACCTTCCGCCGGCCCGCCCGCCGGCTCGTCGTCAGTCGGTCATCGGCCCGCCGACGGCTCGCCGTCAGCTAGTCGCCGGCCCGTCGTCGGCTCGGTGCGTACCGCCGGTAGCCGCCACCCGTGCGTATGTAGTCGTCCTGCGTGCGGGTGGGCGTGCGGCGGGGCGGGCCCGGCGCGTTTCCCGGGTGCCCGCGGACGTGCCAGGATCGACGGTGCCATGACTTCGACGCCTGTCACCTCCACTGCCACGACCGCCGCCGCCGAGACCGCCTCCGCCGCCACCTCGGCCGCGGGGGCCGCAGACGGGACCGCGCTGCACGGCCCGGTCACCGACTGGTTCGACGAGCACGCCCGCGATCTGCCCTGGCGCCGCCCCGAGGCGGGCGCCTGGGGCGTGATGGTGAGCGAGTTCATGCTGCAGCAGACCCCGGTCAGCAGAGTGCTGCCGGTGTACGAGCAGTGGCTGGCCCGCTGGCCGCGCCCCGCCGATCTGGCCGCCGAGGCGCCGGGCGAGGCGGTTCGTGCCTGGGGCCGGCTGGGCTATCCGCGGCGCGCGCTGCGCCTGCACGCCGCCGCGTCCGCCATACAGGAACGGCATGGCGGTGACGTCCCGCGCGAGCACAGCCAGTTGCTGGCGCTGCCCGGTGTCGGTGAGTACACCGCCGCGGCGGTGGCGTCCTTCGCGTACGGGCAGCGGCACGCCGTGCTGGACACCAATGTGCGCCGGGTGTTCGCCCGCGCGGTGGCCGGCCGGCAGTACCCGCCGAACGCCACCACCGCCGCGGAGCGCAAGCTCGCCCGTCAGCTGCTGCCCGACGACGAGCGGCTGGCGGCGCGCTGGGCGGCCGCCACGATGGAGCTGGGTGCGCTGTTGTGCACGGCGCGCACGCCGGAGTGTCACCGCTGCCCGATCGCCGCGCGGTGCGCCTGGCGGCTGGCGGGCTCCCCGGCGCACGACGGTCCGCCGCGGCGGACGCAGACGTACGCGGGTACCGATCGGCAGGTGCGCGGCAAGCTGCTCGCCGTGCTGCGCGAGGCGGTGACGCCGGTGCCGCAGCAGGTGCTGGACGCGGTGTGGGACGAGCCGGTGCAGCGGGCCCGGGCGCTGGACGGTCTGGTGTCGGATGGCCTGGTGGAGCCGCTGGGCGGTGGCCGGTACCGGCTGCCGCTGTCGTAGGCCGGGGCACGACGGCCGGCCGGCATGTCGCGGCCGGGGCTCCGGGCCGTCGCGTTGCGGCCATCGGCCCCGGCCGTCATCGCGCGGCCGTCATCACGCGGCCGTCCTATGCCGTCATCACACGGCCGTCACATACAGCCGCCCGGTACGGACGACCCGGTGCCGATGACCCGGTACGGATGACCCGGTGCGGATGGACGGATGCCCCGGTGCGAATGGCTCGGCGCGGATGAACGGTACGGACTGCCCGGTACGGACTGCCCGGTACGGATGGCTCGGCGCGGATGAACGGTACGGACTGCCCGGTGCGGACTGCCCCGTGCGGATGACCCGGTACCGACGGCCGCTCGTCCGTGGAGAGCCTCCGGGCGGAACGCGGCCGCCGCGCCCACTGAGCGTGCCCTGACCTCGCGTCAGCACCTCATGCCAGGGGGAAGTCGATCCCCGGAAGGCGCGCTCCGTGTTGACTGGGAGTTGGCCGAGAGGGGCCTCGGCGCGGCCCGGCGCCCGCCTCAACGCGCCTCATAGGCCTTGTGGTGGGGGCGCTTGTCCCCCCGGAGTATGACCCGCCTGGACGCGCCGTCCGTCCGAGGTATGACCCCCGGAGGGCTGTTACACAACCGACGGTTTTCCGTGCATTCGCTGTGGGCCCGACGCACACTACGCCGCAACACCCCCTCCGTAGCGTCTTCCTCGCGCTGGAGACGACGACCACCAGCGCGGACAACGTGGGGAATCGCAATGCGGATCGGAGGCGTCGGAATGGCGACCAGCGGCGGCAAGGTACTGGACTTCGAAGAGTACGTTCGTACGCGGCAGGAGGCCCTGCTGCGCAGCGCCCGGCGCCTGGTGCCCGATCCGGTCGACGCGCAGGATCTGCTGCAGACGGCACTGGTGCGCACGTACGGCCGCTGGGACGGCATCGCGGACAAGTCGCTGGCCGATGCCTACCTGCGCCGCGTCATGATCAACACGCGGACGGAGTGGTGGCGGGCGCGCAAGCTGGAGGAGGTGCCCACCGAGCAGCTCCCGGACGCGAGCGTGGACGACGGCACCGAGCAGCGCGCCGACCGTGCCCTGCTGATGGACATCCTCGGGGTGCTGGCTCCCAAGCAGCGCAGCGTCGTGGTGCTGCGGCACTGGGAGCAGATGAGCACGGAGGAGACCGCCGCCGCGCTCGGTATGTCGACGGGTACGGTGAAGAGCACGCTGCACCGTGCGCTGGCCCGGCTGCGGCAGGAGCTGCAGATGCGGGACATCGACGCGCGGATGCTGGAGCGCGGCGAGCAGGAGCGGGAGCGGTGCGCGGCCTGACGGTCGGCCCACGGCATCCGGCACGGAGCGGGACGACGACGATCGGCGCGACGACGAACAGCGCGGCATTATGTGCGGCGGCCCGGCATGAGATGGCCGTCACCCCCGCAGGGGCCGTACGGTTCACGACTCCACGCGCGACAATCACATCAGGAACAGCAGCGGGAGCGGCGGCTGTGCGAGCAGCGCGGTGAGCGGGAGCGGTTTGTCCAGGAACAGGTTGACCAGGATCGGGTTGACCAGAGGCGGCGGCGCGGCCACGGCAGGGGTGGCCGCCGTCGGCCTTTTGCTGGCCGGGTGCAATCCGGGGGGCGAGGGCGTCCGCAGTGAGGGCGCGGCCGGCCATACGCCCGCGGCGAGGGGTGCGGTGAGCAGTGCGCCCAGCCCGACCTCGTCCGCCGGCTTCAAGAAGGTCGATGCCGTCGCGCTGATGAGGGACGACCCGAAGGTCGGCGCGGATGTGAAGAAGTCCCTGTACAAGCCGTGTGCCGCCGATGAGTATCCGGTCGAGGTGACGTATGCGTCGCTGACCGGCGGCAAGTCTCCGGATGTCATCGTCAATGTCATGACCTGCGCGGATTCGGTGGGTATCGGCTCTTACGTCTACCGCAGGGACAGCGGCGCGAAGAGCGGGTATGACAACGTGTATGCGAACGAGCAGCCGTCGGTCTCCGCCGGGGTCAACAAGGGTGAGCTGGAGGTCTCCAAGCAGACCTATGAGGCCGGCGACAAGGTGTGCTGTCCCTCCGGGGAGGACGTGCTGACCTATCACTGGGCGGACGGCCGCTTCACCGAGTTCGCGAAGTACCACACCGACTACAGCAAGACCACCGCCGACGGCCCGCAGCCGGACGGCGGCACGGCATCGGAGGGTTGAGACAACCGCATGGCCGAGACCCATGTGCTCTTCGTCGAGGACGACGACGTCATTCGTGAGGCCACTCAGCTGGCGCTGGAGCGGGACGGTTTCGTGGTCACCGCGATGCCCGACGGGCTGGCGGGCCTGGAGGCGTTCCGCGCCGACCGTCCGGACATCGCGCTGCTCGATGTGATGGTGCCGGGCCTCGACGGTGTCAGTCTGTGCCGCCGGATCCGTGACGAGTCGACGGTTCCGGTGATCATGCTGTCGGCGCGTGCCGACTCCATCGATGTGGTGCTCGGGCTGGAGGCGGGTGCCGACGACTACGTCACCAAGCCGTTCGACGGCGCGGTGCTGGTGGCCCGGATCCGCGCGGTGCTGCGCCGCTTCGGTCACGCCAGCGGCCCGGAGGGGGCGCGGCCCGCCGCCGCGGAGGAGGAACATCCGGCGGAGGCGGTGCTGCGGTTCGGTGATCTGGAGGTCGACACCGAGGGCATGGAGGTGCGCAAGGGCGGCGAGAACGTCGCGCTGACGCCCACCGAGATGAGGCTGCTGCTGGAGTTCTCCAACGCTCCGGGTACGGTCCTTTCGCGCGACCGGCTGCTGGAACGGGTCTGGGACTACGGCTGGGGTGGTGACACCCGGGTCGTGGACGTGCACGTCCAGCGGTTGCGCGGCAAGATCGGCCAGGACCGGATCGAGACGGTCCGCGGCTTCGGATACAAGCTGAGAGGCTGACACCTCCGGTGGTCAGGCTGGCCCTGCGGACGGGTCTGAGATGGAAGCTCAGCGCCGCGATCGCGCTCGTCGGAGCGTTGGTCGCGATCGCGCTGAGCCTTGTCGTGCACAATGCGGCCCGCCATTCCATGCTCGACAACAGCCGTGACGTCCAGGTCGAGCGGCTCAACTTCACGCAGAAGATCTTCGAGTCCACCAACCGGCTGCAGTTCGGCGCGAAGATCGACGATCCGGCGCTGCCGCCGGCGCTGCGCGCGGAGGTCGCCAAGAACAAGCGGGCGACCTATCTGCAGGACACCGGTGAGACCGCCCCGGAGGTGTGGGCGGCTTCGCCGCTGAGCAACGGCCGGGTGCTGTCGGTCCACGACCGTTTCCCGGACCGCTTCGCCGTCCTGGACGATCTGGATCAGGCGCTGCTGATCGGCTCGACCGCGGTCGTGGTGGGGGGCTGTGCGCTGGGTGTCCTGGTGGGCGGGCGGCTCTCCAGTCGGCTGCGCAAGGCGGCCGCGGCGGCGGGCAAGCTGGCCGACGGTGACACGTCGGTACGAATCCGGGACGAGGTCGGCGGCGGCCGGGTGCACGACGAGACCGACGATCTGGCCTGGGCGGTGGACGCGATGTCGGACGCCCTCCAGGAGCGCATCGAGGCCGAGCGCCGGGTCACCGCCGATATCGCGCATGAACTGCGCACTCCGGTCACGGGTCTGCTGACGGCGGCGGAGCTGCTGCCGCCGGGCCGCCCTTCGGAGCTGGTGCGCGACCGGGCGCAGGCGCTGCGCACCCTTGTGGAGGACGTGCTGGAGGTGGCGCGGCTCGACGGTTACGCGGAGCGCGCGGAGCTGCAGGACGTGATGATCGGCGAGTTCGTCTCCCGGCGGGTGCGGGCGCTGGATCCGGAGATCACCGTCGATGTCGTACGGGACGCGGAGGTCACGACGGATCCGCGCCGCCTGGAGCGGATTCTGGGCAATCTCATCGCCAACGCCGCCCGGCACGGCAAGCCGCCGATCGAGGTGACCGTCGAGGGCCGGGTGGTGCGGGTGCGTGACCACGGCGGTGGTTTCCCCGAGGCGCTGCTGCGGGAGGGGCCCAGTCGTTTCCGTACCGGCAGCAGCGACCGTGCGGGGCGGGGCCATGGCCTGGGCCTGACGATCGCGGCGGGGCAGGCGCGGGTGCTGGGCGCGCGCCTGACGTTCCGCAACGCGGACGAGGTGACCGACGGTTCGACGGGCGCCGTGTCCGTCTTGTGGCTGCCGGAGAACGCGCCGACCAATACGGGGAGCTTTCCGGTGATCAATCTCCCGGATCGCTAGACGCTTTGCGCTTGGCCCGCCTCCCACGTTTTCGGCTTTCCCGCCGTGGGGGTTTCGCTTGGTTCGCCTGCGGCGGGCTGGGTGCCGCTGCGCGGGGCTGTTCGGCTGCCGGTGACGGCCCTGCGGGGGAGGGGGGGGGGGGCGCCCCCCCCCCCCTCCCCCCCCCCCCCCCCCCCCGACCACCC
>NZ_JBWKCJ010000003.1:39649-96847 GCF_056436545.1 Streptomyces sp. NPDC043738
TTGTTTTGTTATTGTTTGTATGTGGTTGCTTTCCTTTCCATCCGCTCCCTCCCCCCCCCCCCCCCCCCCCCCCCCCCCCCCCCCCCCCCCCCCCCCCCCCCCCCCCCCAGGACCGCCCCCTCCCGTGAGTGGGTGGAAAAAAACCGTGGGGGCGGATGTCAGCCTTCGTGTGCCGGTAGCCGACGGAAGGGGCCCGCCCCCACCGACCGCTCTTCCCACCCACCCACGGGAGGGGACAGACCGTAGGACGAAGTCCGTAGGGCTGTCACCGCACCCGACACACAACCGCCCGCCGCAGGCGCAACGGGGACAAGGCGCCACGGCGGGAAAGCCGGAAACGCCACGCCCGCCGCCAGGCGCAACGGCGAACAACCACCACGGCGGGAAAGCCAAAAACGTGGGAGGCGGGCCAAGCGCAGCGAAACGGCGCCGCACCGGCACACCCACCCCCCGCCGTAGGCGGAACGGTGAGCAACCGGCACGGCGCCGCAGACGACGACGTGGGATGCGAACCTACTTCGTCTTCGCGGGGCCCCCGCGCAGCGGAACCTCCTTGAGGAACCAGGCGGCGGCGAAGCCGATGATGCTGACGGCGGCGCCCCACAGGAAGACGTGGTGGGTGCCGGTGGAGACCGCGTGCGCGTAGGCGTCCTTGATCATCGGCGGGAGCTCGGCGAGGCCCTTGGGGTCCATCTGGGCTCCGCCGCTGGTGATCTTCTCGCCGGCGGCCTTGCCGAGCCGCTCGACCATCGTGGAGTTCACCTGGTGGGTGAAGATCGCGCCGAAGATCGCGACGCCGAAGGAGCCGCCGATCGTGCGGAAGAGGGTGGCGGACGAGGAGCCGACGCCCATGTCCTTCATCTCGACGCTGTTCTGCGCGATCAGCATCGTGGTCTGCATCAGGAAGCCCATGCCGGCGCCGAGCACCGCCATGTAGACGCCGGAGGTGAAGCGGGTGGTGTCGGTGTCCATCAGGGACAGCAGCGCCAGGCCGGCGGTGATCAGGCCGCCGCCGACGACGACGAAGACCTTGTACTTGCCGCTGGCGGTGGTGACCCGGCCAGCGAACAGGGAGACGACCATCATCGCGAGCAGCATCGGCAGCAGCAGCAGGCCGGAGTTGGTGGCCGAGGCGCCCTGCACGGTCTGCTGGAACAGCGGCAGGAACGTCATCGAGCCGAACATCACGAAGCCGACCAGGAAGCCGATGAGCGTGACGAGCGAGAAGTTGCCGTTGCGGAAGATGTGCAGCGGCAGCACCGGCTCGCTGACCTTGCGCTCGACCAGGACGAAGGCGAGGAGCGCGAGGACGCCGAGGACGCCGAGGCCGATGATCTGGGTGGACAGCCAGTCGTACTCGGTGCCGCCCCAGGTGGTGATCAGGACCAGCGCGGTGATGCCGATGGTGAGCAGCGCGGCGCCCACGTAGTCGATGCGGGTCTGCGACCGCTTCTTGGGCAGGTGCAGCACGGCGGTCACCATGACCAGGGCGATCGCGCCGAGCGGGAGGTTGATGTAGAAGCTCCAGCGCCAGCCGAGGTGGTCGGTGATGGTGCCGCCGACCAGCGGTCCGCCGATCATCGCGACGGCCATGACGCCGGCCATCATGCCCTGGTACTTGCCGCGTTCCCGCGGCGGGATCAGGTCGCCGATGATCGCCATGACGCCGACCATGAGTCCGCCCGCGCCCAGGCCCTGGACGGCGCGGAAGCCGATGAGCTGGCCCATGTCCTGGGCCATGCCGGAGAGCGCCGAGCCGAGCAGGAAGATGGCTATGGACGTGAGGAAGACGCCCTTGCGTCCGTACATGTCGCCGAGCTTGCCCCAGATGGGCGTCGAGGCGGCGGTGGCGAGGGTGTACGCGGTGACCACCCAGGACAGGTGGCTCATGCCGCCCAGCTCGCCGACGATGGTCGGCATCGCGGTGCCGACGATCATGTTGTCCAGCATCGCGAGCAGCATCGCGATCATCAGCGCGAAGAGCACGACCCGTACGCTCGCCGGCTGCTTATCCGTCCCCGTGCTCTGCGCGGACTCGGGTCGTTCCTCGACCGCGGTCTGCTGTCTTTCCCCCGTCGGGGTCGCAGCCTGCGACTTCCCCATTACTTCACTCCTACTTACTTGCCGCCCGGCTAGTTCGTTACAGTGATGAAGGTAGGCGGGCAACTAGCCGGGCGTCAAGTAAGTTTCCTTGGCGCCCACCCGGGCAGCCCTCTGACCAGTACCGACGACGCAGGAGAGCAGCATGAGCACACCGCAGGCGCGCAGGGGAAACACCCGCCAGCGCATTCAGGACGTCGCTCTGGAGCTGTTCTCCGAGCAGGGCTACGAGAAGACCTCGCTGCGCGAGATCGCGGAGAAGCTGGAAGTCACCAAGGCGGCGCTGTACTACCACTTCAAGACCAAGGAAGACATCGTCATCAGTCTGTTCCAGGACCTGACCAGCCCGATCGACGAGCTGATCGTCTGGGCCCAGGAGCAGCCGCGCACCCTGGAGACCAAGCACGAGCTGATCCGCCGCTACAGCGAGTCCCTGCGCGCGGCCGAGCCGCTCTTCCGCTTCATGCAGGAGAACCAGGCCGCGGTGCGGGACCTGAGCATCGGCGAACGGTTCAAGGAGCGGATGCTGACCCTCTTCGGTCTGCTGAAGGAGCCCGATTCCGAGCTGTCGGATCAGGTGCGCTGCATCACGGCACTGTTCTCCATGCACGCGGGCATGTTCGCGATGCAGAACGTCGAAGGCGACCCCGAGGAGAAGCGCAAGGCCATCCTCGAGGTCGCCACAGAACTGGTCACGGCGGCCAACCCGCCGAACCGCCGGCCAGTCCGGCCGGACTCAGCTCAGACGGAAGCGCCGTGAGCCCGCAGGAATCCGGTCGGCTCGATGCCCGTCCCGTAGTTGGGACCGGTACGGACCTCGAAGTGCAGGTGGGGGCCGGTGGAGTTGCCGGTGCTGCCGGACAGGCCGATCAGCTGGCCGGTGCCGACCCGCTCGCCGGGCTGGACCTTGATCTGTGACAGGTGCGCGTACTGGGTGTACATGCCGTTGTCGTGACGGATCACGATGGCGTTGCCGTACGCCGGGCCGTCGCCGCCGCCCCAGGGGCCGGCCTTGACGACGGTGCCCTTGTGGACGGACTTCACGGCGGTGCCGGTCGGCACGACGAAGTCCTGACCACTGTGGTTGTGCGACCAGTGGCTGCCGGCCAGGCCGAAGGTCGAGCCGAGGGTGTACTTCTCCACCGGCTTGCCCCAGGCGTTCGCCTTCTTGGCGGCGTCCTTCTTGGCCTTTGCCGCCTTCGCGGCCTTGGCGACCTTGGCCGCCTTGGCGTCGGCGGCGGCCTTGGCCTGCGCGTCGGCCTGGGCGGAGACGGTCTTGCCGACGCCCGAGGTGAGGCCCAGCAGGCCGCCGTCGGCGGCGGAGGCGACACCGGCGCCGAGCGCGGCGGTCACACCGATACCGGCGGCGACAACGGCGACGCGGTTACGCAGGACGGACTTCTTCGAATTACGTATGGCGGTGAACTTCGACATGCGGGTTTACCCTCCGGAATTTGATTGGTTTCCCGGCTGCGGACCGGGATCGCCATTCCTTGGTAACCCGCCCGAACCATCCCGCCAAGGGGGCTTTCTACTAACCCGCCCCGTATTGGGCAGCGTGTGCTTCAGGCCCTTGCGCCGCCGATGATCGATCGAACGAAACCCTCTAAACAGGCCCATTTCGGGCATGCTCGATGCCTGCCATACCCGCCCTGATCAGGCTTTTTACCCGTACGTGGCAGGGGTGGTGCGCCGCTCGCCCCGCTCGCCGGCCGGCACCCCCGCGCCGGAGCCCGAAATCCCCCGCACCCCGGCGCCGCACTTCCCCTAATACTTTTAGTAGGCCCCATATCGCCTGTGCGTCATGTCACGCCCGGGCGAGATCAAATGCCTTTTCCGTGTGACCCGGGTTACTCGGATATTTGTGACGTGGGTTACCCGGGCCCGTCGGACACGCCCTTCGGGAGCCGACGGAATGCCGAATTCCGTGACCGCCGCCACACCTTTTCCCGCTAATGTGGCCCGACGGCGTGAGCACCGGCCGCGGGGGGGGAGGGCACAGCGCACGATGGACCCGTCAGCAGTGGGCGTCCGGCTCGCCTCCGGCGTGGTGGCACCGCTGGTCCGGAAGCTGTTCGTCAAGGAGGGGCCGGGCGCCGGCTTGACCGCGGCACCCGTACGGCTCTCGGCGCTGGTGTCCTTCAAGGGCGAGCAGCGGACGCTGTCCGACAAGGACCTGCGCCGCCTCGCCGCGGAGCTGGTGGACCGCGCCGTCCGCGCCGCCGGCCCCGGCGAGCGCCCGGTCGGCGAGGACGAGCAGCAGGCCGTGGCCGACGCCCTCGCCACCACGCTGCGCGGCCTCGGCGACCTCGACATGGACGACGTACAGGCCGTGCGGCTGGGCTCCACCGCCCTGGCCGAACGCCTGGAGGCGGCCGCCCCGCACGCCGTCCGCGGCCTGTCCCGGGACGCCGAGCTGCTGCACGGCACCCTGCTCGGCACCGCCTGCCTGCACATCGTCCACTTCTTCAGCCGGCGCTCGACCTTCGTCGCCCGCACCCTGGTCCAGCAGAGCCGCAGCCTGGACGACCTGATCACGGTGATCGACGAGTTCCTCGCCCGGTACCCCTCGCAGCCGGCGTCGGACACCGCCTTCGAACGCAGCTACCTCGCCTACGTGGCGCGCAAGCACGGCCGGCTCACCATCTACGGCATCGACCTGGCCGACTCCCCGGACCGGTGGCCGCTGGACGCGGCGTACATGAGCCTGGAGGCGACGGCGTCGGGCGCGCCCGAGGTGAACCCCCTCGGCGGCCCCTGGGCCGAGGACGATCTCCCGCCGCCCGGCCCGTCCGCCCCCGTCCCCGCCGACCAGGCCCTGGCCGGCCGCGACCGGGTCCTGCTGCGCGGCGTCGCGGGCTCCGGCAAGAGCACCCTGGTCCAGTGGCTGGCCGTCTCCTGCACCAAACCCCCGGCCCAGGCGCCCCTCCCCCACCTCTACGGCCGCATCCCCTTCGTCCTCCCGCTGCGCACCCTGACCCGCGACGGCGCGCCCCTGCCCACGCCGGACCGCTTCCTCGCCGCCGTCGGCTGCCCGGTCTCCGGGTCGCAGCCCGGTGGCTGGGCCGACCGCGTCCTGTCCTCCGGGCGGGCGCTCCTCCTCGTCGACGGCCTGGACGAGATCCCCGACCGCGAGCGCGAGCAGGCCCGCCGCTGGCTGCGCGATCTGCTCGACGCCTTCCCGGACAACCGGTGGCTGGTCACCACCCGCCCCTCCGCCGTACGCGACGACTGGCTGGCCTCCGACGGCTTCGGCGAGCTGACGCTGTCCCCCATGCGCGGCGCCGAGGTCGCCGCGTTCATCGGCCGCTGGCACGACGCGGCCCGCTGCGACGCCGAGGACACCGAACGCCTCGACGCCTACCGGCAGTCCCTGCTGGCCGCCGTCCACACCAAGCAGGACCTCGCGCGCCTGGCCACCAATCCCCTCATGTGCGGGCTGATCTGCGCGCTGCACCGCGACCGCCGCGGCTATCTGCCCACCGGCCGCAAGGAGCTGTACGACGCGGCGCTGTCGATGCTGCTCTCCCGCCGCGACCGCGAACGCGACATGGCCGCCCCCACGGGCATCGAGCTGAGCGACGAGCCGCAGATCCAACTGCTGCAGCGGCTGGCGTACTGGCTCATCCGCAACGGCCGTACGGAGCTGGACCGGGAGCGGGCGGAGCGGATCGTCGGCGATGCGCTGCCGGCGGTTCCGGCGGCGGCGGAGCAGGGCTCGGCACCGGACGTCCTGCGGCATCTGCTGCTGCGCAGCGGGCTGCTGCGCGAGCCCGCGCCGGGCTCGGTCGAATTCGTCCACCGCACGTTCCAGGACTACCTGGGGGCGAAGGCGGCGGTCGAGGACGGGGACTTCGGGCTGCTGGTGGGGCACGCGGAGGACTCCCAGTGGGAGGACGTGCTGCGGATGGCGGTGGCCCACGCCCGGCCGCGTGAACGGGCGGACTTCTTACGCGGGTTGATCGCCCGCGCCGACGGCGCCGGGAGCGACACCGCCCGCCTGCGCATCCACCTCCTGGCCATGGCATGCCTGGAGCACGCCACGGAGCTCGATCCGCGCGTACGTCAGGAGGTCAACGAACGGGCTCGGGCGATTCTGCCGCCCCGCAGCTTCGAGGAGTCGAGGATGCTCGCGGGAGTGGGGCCGTTCGTGCTGGAGCTGCTGCCCGGCCCGGACGGGCTGGCGGACGACGAGGCGCAGGAGGTGGTGGTGACCGCCTCGCTCATCGGCTCGGATGCGGCGCTGGAGGTCATGAAGCGCTTCCGGGCGCACCCCTCGACGGAAATCGGGCACCAGCTTGCGGTTGCGTGGCCTGGATACGACACGGACCAGTACGCCCAGGAGATCATCCGGCACCTCGGCCCCAAGGTGACCGTCACCGTTACTTCTCGTTCCGAACTGCGCGCGCTCAGCGCACTCGGTGGTCGCCCCCGGGTCTCCGTGAACGGTCCCTTCACAGCACGGGAACTGCTCGACGCACTGCGGCCCGAGTCCGTCACAAGCCTGTCCCTCATGGGGAACCCAGAGATCACCGACCTCGCTTTCCTCCACGAGTTCCCCGCACTGGAGTGGCTGCAGCTCTGGGACTGTCCCTCCGTCGAAAGCGTCGCTCCACTCGCGGACCATGGCGTCCACACACTGAGCATCTCCGGGCCACCCGACAAAGACGTGCGCACTCCGCACGGACTCAGCCTCCTGCGTCACACACGCGACTTGTTCCTCCACTCAGCGCTCCCGCCGGAAGGCTTGGCCGCACTCCCCGCAGCAGCCCCGTTGAGGCACCTGACTCTCGGTCAGCCGATCGGGGCGGAATTCACCGACCTGGCGTCCTGGCCCCACCTGCGCAGCGTCCACATGCACCGCATCACAGACGACTTCGCCGAGGACCAGTGGGAGGCACTGGCCGCACTGAGCGAACTGGAGGCGTTCTCGTTCGGCTCGGCAGACGAAGACATCACGCTGCGCATACCTCGCGGTCTCCGGCTTCCCCAAGTGAAGACGCTGAGCATCCTCAACTCGTCGCGTCACCCGGCGACGCACTTGAGAAACGTGCTGGACTCGGCCCTCCCGGCCTTCCCCGGCGTCAACAAGCTCCAGCTCTACGGGATGATCGACGCCGAATTCACCCTGCCCTCTTTGGCGTCCCTGCCCGACCTCAAAGAGGTCTACCTCTCCTACCTCCGTCCCGCCCCCGGCCACCCCCTCCCTCCCCGTATCAAACTGACTGTCTTCCCGCGCCCCCGCACGTAGGCTGGAGGGCATTCCTCAACCGCCCGGCCCAGCACCGCAGTTACGGGAAGCAGCCCATGGATCCCTCCGCCCTTGCCGCCCGCCTGGCGCCGCGCGCCGTCGACCCGCTGATCCGCAGGCTCTTGCGCACCGACGAGCCGGCCGCCGAGCCGGCCGACCGGCCGGTGCGGATCTCCCGCTTGGTCTCCTTCGCCGGCGAGAAGCCGGCTTTGACAGGGCGTGAGCTGACGGGCATCGCGGCGGCGCTGGTCGAGCTGGCGACCGGCGGGGAGGAGCCGGCCCTGGTCACGGCCCTGGCCCGCAGCCTCCGGGCGCTCGCCGACATCGAGATGGACGACGTCGACGCGGCCCGGCTGCTGCCCGCCGAGTTCGCCCGCCGGCTGTGCGAGGCCGTGCCGGGCGTCACCGCGTCCCTGACCGGCGACGCCGCCCGGACGCACGGCCTCCTCATGGACGTCGCGGCCCTGCACATCCTGCACTTCCTCGCCCAGCGCTCGACGTACGTCGCCCACACCCTCGTCGAGCAGACCCGTACCCTCGCCGAGCTGGTCCACGGGCAGCGCGCCGACGTCCCGCCACCGGCCCGCGGCGACCGGGCCGCCGAGGACGCCGCCTTCGAGGCGCGCTACGCCCAGGACACCGCCGCGCTGCACAACCACCTCACGATCTTCGGCATCGACCTCGCCCACTCCCCCGACAGCTGGCCGCTGGACGCCGCCTATCTGGGGCTGCAGTGCGAGTCCGGCTCGCCGGACGGCGGCGAGGGCGCCGATCAGGACGACCCTCCGCTCCCCGCCGAGCAGGCGCTGTCCGGCCGCGACCGGGTCCTGGTGCGCGGGGTGGCCGGGTCCGGCAAGACGACGCTGCTGCAGTGGCTGGCCGTCGCCGCCGCCCGCGACGAGCTGCCCGAGGCGCTGGCGGCGCTGCGCGGCCGGGTCCCGTTCCTGCTGCCGGTGCGCCGCTTCGCCCGTGAGGGCCTGCCCTCCCCGGAGACGTTTCTGGGGGCCGTCGGCTACGGGGACGTCGAGGCGGCGCCGGACGGCTGGGCGCGGCGGGTGCTCGGCGCCGGGCGGGCGCTGCTGCTGGTCGACGGGCTCGACGAGGCCCCGGAGAGCGACCGCGAGCAGCTGCGCGGCAAGCTCGGCGAGTGGGCCGCCCGGTTCCCGGGGAACGTCTGGATCGTCACCTCCCGGCCGTCCGCGGTGCCCGCCGGCTGGCTCGCCGCGGAGGGGTTCGGCGAGGTGTCGCTGGCGCCGATGAGCCGGGAGGACGTGGCCGCGTTCATCCAGCGCTGGCACCGTGCGGCCGCCCAGCAGAAGCCGGCGGATCTCGACCGGCTCGGCCAATACGAGCGGACGCTGCTCAACGCCGTGCGCATCACCCGCGATCTGGGGCGGCTGGCGACCAATCCGCTGATGTGCGGGCTGCTGTGCGCCCTGCACCGCGATCGCCGCGGCTATCTGCCCAACGGCCGCAAGGAGCTCTACGACGCGGCGCTGTCGATGCTGCTGGAGCGGCGCGACCGGGAGCGGGCGATGGTCGCCACCGACGGTGTGGAGCTGACCCGGCAGCCCAAGATCCAGCTGTTGCAGAAGCTCGCCCACTGGATGCTGGTCAACGGCCGCTCGGAGATGGATCAGGCGACGGCCGTCGACACCCTGGCGCGGCATCTGCCCGCCATTCCGGACGCCGCCCGCCAGGGCGGCCCGCGGGAGGTGTTCCGGCATCTGCTGAACCGGACCGGGCTGCTGCGCGAGCCCACGCCCGGCACCGTCGACTTCGTGCACCGCACGTTCCAGGACTACCTCTCGGCCCGCGCCGTCGTTCAGCGGCACGACTTCGCCCTGCTGCTCGACCATGCGCACCATGACGACTGGGAGGACGTCATCCGGATGGCCGTGGCGCTGGCCCGCCCCGATGAGTGCGCGGCCCTGCTCGACGGGCTGCTCGCGCCGCATGCGGGCGTACGGGCCGCCGAGGCCCGGCACCGCAAGCTGCTGGCGGCGGCCTGTCTGGAGCACGCCACCGAGCTGGATCCGGCGGTGCGGGCGCGGGTGCGGCGTTTCACCCGCGACATGGTGCGTCCCAGCACTCCGTCGGCGGCCCGTGCCCTGGGCTGGATCGGGCCGATCGTGCTGGAGATGCTCCCCGACCCGGCCGAGGCCTCCGACAGTGAGGCGCATCTGCTCGCGATCACCGCCACCTCGATCGCGGATGATATGGCGATCGACTATCTGGTGGGGCTGCGTGAGCGGGCGCATCACGACATCCGGGCGCAGCTCGCCGGGGCCTGGCGCCGTTATGACACGGCCCGCTACGCCCGCGAGATCATCGCTCGTCTCGAACCGGCCGAGTTGTATTTCCCGGTCTGTGACCTGGAGGAACTGCATGCGCTGCGCCGGCTGGGCGGCCGTCCGCAGCTGCGGATCGACGGGTATTTCACCCCCGACCAGCTGATCGAGGGCATCGCTCCGGCCGAGGGCCTGACCCGGCTGTGGCTCGCCTACGACCTGGGGGGCTCCCTGGAGTGGCTGTCGGCCTTTCCGAATCTCGACACGCTCCGGATCGGCCGCCGTATTCCGCCGGTGAGCGGCGTTCCCGACGGTATTCGCATGGTGCGGATGTAGCGGGCGGCCGCGGGAGACGTAGGGCGCCGATACGTTTGGCGCATTCGGTGACCGAAAATAGCCCCTCGTGTGCATACGGGGCCGTTTTCTCCGCTCCGCAATCCCGCAGGACGGGAAAAGGAACTGCCCCGGAATCGTACGAAACGATTCCGGGGCAGTCCCTTATGTGCCCTATGTGCCCTTTGCCGGATAGGCGCTCGGGGCGCGATCCGGCTCAGGCGTTCTTTCAGGCGTCCTTGCTCAGGTTCGGGCCCGAGCCGCCGGCGGCGGACTCGATCGGCGGGGCGTCGGGCAGGGCCGACTTCTCCTCGCCGCGGAAGGTGAACTTGGCGCTGTCACCCTCGCCCTCGACGTCGACGACCACGATGTGGCCCGGACGCAGCTCGCTGAAGAGGATCTTCTCCGAGAGGGCGTCCTCGATCTCGCGCTGGATCGTGCGGCGCAGCGGACGGGCGCCGAGCACCGGGTCGTACCCGCGCTTGGCCAGCAGCGACTTGGCCTCGCCGCTGAGCTCGATGCCCATGTCGCGGTCCTTGAGCCGCTCGTCCACCTTGGCGATCATGAGGTCGACGATCTGGATGATGTCTTCCTCGGTCAGCTGGTGGAAGACGACGGTGTCGTCGACACGGTTGAGGAACTCGGGGCGGAAGTGCTGCTTGAGCTCTTCGTTGACCTTGTTCTTCATCCGCTCGTAGCTGGACTTGGTGTCGCCCTGGGCCGCGAAGCCGAGGTTGAAGCCCTTGGAGATGTCCCGCGTGCCGAGGTTGGTCGTCATGATGATGACCGTGTTCTTGAAGTCCACGACCCGGCCCTGGGAGTCGGTCAGACGACCGTCCTCCAGGATCTGCAGCAGCGAGTTGAAGATGTCCGGGTGGGCCTTCTCGACCTCGTCGAAGAGCACGACGGAGAACGGCTTGCGGCGCACCTTCTCGGTGAGCTGACCGCCCTCTTCGTAGCCGACATAGCCGGGAGGCGAGCCGAACAGCCGCGAGACCGTGTGCTTCTCGCTGAACTCCGACATGTCGAGGGAGATCAGCGCGTCCTCGTCGCCGAAGAGGAACTCCGCCAGCGTCTTGGACAGCTCGGTCTTACCGACACCGGACGGGCCGGCGAAGATGAACGAGCCACCGGGACGCTTGGGATCCTTCAGGCCGGCGCGGGTACGGCGGATGGCCTGGGAGAGCGCCTTGATGGCGTCCTTCTGGCCGATGACGCGCTTGTGGAGCTCGTCCTCCATGCGGAGCAGACGCGAGGACTCCTCCTCGGTGAGCTTGAAGACGGGGATGCCGGTGGCCGTGGCCAGGACCTCGGCGATCAGCTCCTCGTCCACCTCGGCGACGACGTCCATGTCGCCGGCCTTCCACTCCTTCTCCCGCTTCGCCTTCGCGGCCAGGAGCTGCTTCTCCTTGTCGCGCAGGCCCGCGGCCATCTCGAAGTCCTGCGAGTCGATCGCGGACTCCTTCTCCCGGCGCACATCGGCGATCTTCTCGTCGAATTCGCGCAGGTCCGGCGGTGCGGTCATGCGGCGGATCCGCATCCGGGAGCCGGCCTCGTCGATCAGGTCGATCGCCTTGTCCGGCAGGAAGCGGTCGGAGATGTAGCGGTCGGCGAGGGTGGCCGCGGCGACCAGCGCGGAGTCCGTGATGGACACGCGGTGGTGGGCCTCGTAGCGGTCCCGCAGACCCTTGAGGATCTCGATGGTGTGCGGCAGCGACGGCTCCGCGACCTGGATGGGCTGGAAGCGGCGCTCGAGGGCGGCGTCCTTCTCCAGGTGCTTGCGGTACTCGTCGAGCGTCGTGGCACCGATGGTCTGCAGCTCGCCTCGCGCCAGCATGGGCTTGAGGATGCTGGCGGCGTCGATCGCGCCCTCGGCGGCACCCGCACCCACCAGGGTGTGGAGCTCGTCGATGAACAGGATGATGTCGCCGCGGGTGCGGATCTCCTTGAGGACCTTCTTCAGGCGCTCTTCGAAGTCACCCCTGTAGCGGGAGCCGGCGACCAGGGCACCGAGGTCGAGGGTGTAGAGGTGCTTGTCCTTGAGGGTCTCGGGCACCTCGCCCTTGACGATGGCCTGCGCCAGGCCCTCGACGACCGCCGTCTTGCCGACGCCGGGCTCGCCGATGAGGACCGGGTTGTTCTTGGTGCGGCGCGACAGCACCTGCATGACGCGCTCGATTTCCTTCTCGCGCCCGATGACCGGGTCGAGCTTGGTCTCGCGAGCGGCCTGCGTGAGGTTGCGGCCGAACTGGTCCAGGACCAGGGAGGTCGAGGGCGTGCCCTCGGCGGGGCCGCCGGCGGTGGCGGCTTCCTTGCCCTGGTAGCCGGAGAGCAGCTGGATGACCTGCTGCCGCACCCGGTTGAGATCGGCGCCCAGCTTCACCAGGACCTGGGCTGCGACGCCCTCGCCCTCGCGGATCAGGCCGAGCAGGATGTGCTCGGTGCCGATGTAGTTGTGGCCGAGCTGGAGGGCCTCGCGGAGCGACAGCTCCAGGACCTTCTTGGCACGGGGAGTGAAGGGGATGTGACCGGACGGAGCCTGCTGGCCCTGCCCGATGATCTCCTCCACCTGCTGGCGGACCGCCTCGAGCGAAATCCCGAGGCTCTCCAGGGCCTTAGCGGCGACACCCTCACCCTCGTGGATCAGGCCCAGGAGGATGTGCTCGGTGCCGATGTAGTTGTGGTTGAGCATCCGGGCTTCTTCCTGAGCCAGGACGACAACCCGCCGCGCACGGTCGGTGAACCTCTCGAACATCGTTAATCGCTCCTCAGAGCGGTCAGGCAGTTAGGGGTCGGTCCCCTCCCTGTCCTTCCGCATGCTAGTCCCGCGGGGCGGGACAGCTCATTCCAACTGCCGACACCCGTCCGGATCACCCCCGCTCCGGCGGGGAAATTTACTGCCGAACAGCTGACATCTGCTCCAACTCGATGGTGCGAGACGATGTTCCCGCAGGCCAGGCATATACGCCCTTGGCCACTACGCCCGTGGCGAACGCGCCGCTGTGCGACACGCCGCCCACATCCCGCCATCGGCCGGGTCGAGGCGCCTCGTGCGCCGGTCACACCGTCTCTTCCCACTGAGACTGTCTTACCCGCTGCCACTGACACTCCATGCGGCGCGGGCCGCTTCCATCCGCTACGGGCGAACATCCGCGCGCCACCGAATGCCCCGCCACGCCTCTTCCGTGAATACGTTCCGTCCCCGTATCCCTACCCAGCGTAACTTCCCGGGTGGCGGGCAGTTGCACCGGGCATGCCCCGCGTGCTTCCGCGCCCCCGCAGCCCTCTCGACCACGTCCGCAGCTGGTACGAGGACGAGCTGGGCTGGCCGACCACCGGATCCGAGCCGGTCGAGCTGCTGACGGGGCTGCGCTTCGACGTCCTGGAGATGCCGGCCGACGCGGGCCGGGCCGTCCTGCGGCGCTGGCCGCGCACCGGTCCGGTGGCGCTCCTGCGGGCCGCAGGCGACGGGAAGCAGCCGTCTGATCGGCCGAAATTGCTCATGCTCATCGCGGCCGGCGGTGCCGAGGAACTCCCGGGAATCCTGGAATGGCTGGAGTGGGGTTCCCTCGCCTCGGATCTCACGGCGCGAGGAGCCGGGGGCCGGATGCCGGCACCGCCGTTCCCCACTGGCACGTCACCGGCATCGCCGCCCCGCGGATTCGGCGCGCGGGAGGCCGCGGGATGGGTGCGACCTCCCCGGCCCGGGTACGAGGCGGAGAATTCCCTGCCCACCACGGGGCTCGGGACAGGAATCGGGGACGGTGGGGGCGCCCCCGACCTCGTACGACTCGTGAGCGCGGCGGCGACACAGTGCCACCGTGCCCGGTTGTTGCGTGCTGGTAATGCCCAATCGGACCGCGCCTACGGCGATCAGCCGTTGGCCTTCTCGAATGCCTCGCGAATGTCGGCGGGGACACGGCCGCGGTCATTGACGTTGTAGCCGTTCTCCTTCGCCCAGGCGCGGATCTTCGCGGTGTCCTGGCTGGCGCCGGAAGCCACCGCACGCGCCTTGCCGCGACCCGCAGAACGCCCGCCGGTACGGCGACCGGCCTTCACGAACTCCGCGAGCGACTCACGCAGCTTCTGCGCGTTGGTGTCGGAGAGGTCGATCTCGTAGGACTTGCCGTCGAGAGCGAACGTGACCGTCTCCTCCGCCTCGCCGCCGTCGAGGTCGTCGACAAGAAGAACCTGAACCTTCTGTGCCACCGGTTTCCCTTTCATCGAATGCGGATTACGACGGAAAGCAAACCGCTTTTCCGGGAAAAACACAAACCCTTGGGTAGGGTTCACTTGCCCGCAGACCGGGGAACACATGCTTCCGTAGCCATGAGATAGGGGAGCGATTCGGACATAGAACACTCATCACAGGTGCAGAAGCATCCGGCTGTTACCCAGGGTGTTGGGCTTCACTCGTTCGAGGCCGAGGAACTCGGCAACGCCCTCGTCATAGGAACGCAGCAGCTCGCTGTAGACATCACCGTCTACGGGAGCCTCGCCGATCTCCACGAAGCCGTGCTTGCCGAAGAACTCGACTTCGAAGGTGAGACAGAAAATGCGCCGCACTCCCAGCCAGCTGGCGGTGCGCAACAGCTTGTCGAGCACTTGGTGGCCGACGCCGGAGCCCTTCAGCTGCGGGTCCACGGCCAGGGTGCGGACCTCGGCCAGGTCTTCCCACATGACGTGGAGTGCGCCGCAGCCGACGACCTCGCCGTCTTCGTCGCGCTCGGCGACCCAGAACTCCTGGATGTCCTCGTAAAGCGTGACGGTGGCTTTGTCGAGCAGGATCCCGTCGCGTGAGTAGGAGTCGATGAGACGGCGTACGGCCGGCACATCGCTGGTCCTGGCGCGGCGAACGGTGAGGCCTTTTGAATGCGGAGGCATGCCGGGACGCTATCGCCCCTTGCCGCCCGCGCCCGCCCCGGGTTCATCCCCTTCGGAGGATCCGCCTTCCCCGTCGGCTTCCGGCGCGGCTTGTGCTCCGCCTTCTTCGGCCGGCGCGGGCCGCGGAGCCGCTTCCACCTGTTGTTCCGTGCCTTCTGCGGCTTCCGGGTCTTCGGCCGGTTCGTCGGCCTGCACCATCCGTACGGCATCGCGCAGGGCATGTCGCTGTTCCGGCGACATCATGCCGAAGAAGGCCACAAGAGCGGCCGCGGGGTTGTCACTGGCGGACCATGCCTCGTTCATCAGTGCGGCCGCGTAGGCGGCGCGAGTGGAGACCGCCTCATATCGATAGGCGCGGCCTTCTGCTTCGCGGCGCACCCAGCCCTTCTGATGGAGGTTGTCCAATACGGTCATGACCGTTGTGTAGGCGATCGACCGTTCCTTCTGCAGATCTTCCAGGACTTCTCGAACGGTGACCGGGCGGTTCCACTCCCAGACCCGCGTCATGACCGCGTCTTCCAGATCACCCAATGGTCTCGGCACACAAGAACAATAGTGGGAGATGTCGCGAATGCCCGTTGATCTCGTTGCGTTTGTGCCGTCCCGTGTGCCGGGCCGCAAAAAAGATGTACGGCCCGGGACGGTGGGTCCCGGGCCGTGACGGTGCGTGCGGGCCGCCAGAACGGCGGCGGGCGGTTCAGGCGCCGTGCGCGCTGGGCTCCCCGGCGGACTCGGCGCGGGCCAGTGCGGCGTCCACGGCGGCGTCCTCCTTGGACTTGTTCTCCCCGCCCTGGCTCTTGATGATCGTCACGATCAGGGCGGTGAAGGCCACGGCCATCACCACGGGCGGGAGCAGCGCTGCGACGTAATCCATGGCGTATGGCCTCCCCATAGGGCGTAAGCAACCAAAAGCTACGCAGCCAGGGTACGCAGCGCTCAGGCGGTGCGGTTCTCGGGGGGCTGGGCGGGCTTGCGGCGCGGCGGGAAGACCTCGCCCGGGGTGGGGATCGGGCGGTCCGGGCGGGGGGCCTTGGGCCCCGGCGCCGGAGCGGGTGCCGGCTTCCGCTCGGGTTTGGGCTTTCGCGTCGGGTCCGGCTCGCCCCCGCTGCGGGGCCCTGAGCGGCCGCCTGGCAGCGCGCGGAGCCTGACCCGTACGGATTGTTCGGCGAGCCGCTCGCAGTGGCGCAGCAGGGCGCTGCGGCGTTCGTGCTCGGCGGCGCCGATGTGCCGGGTGCGCAGCGCGCGCAGGGCGGCGAGGTCGTCGGCATCGGGGGTGTACCCGGCCGCCAGGGCCTCCTTCAGGTGCGCGAGGTAGCCGGCGGCGGCGCCGGGCAGGGCTTCGCGGTAGCGGACGAGGTCGGCGAGCAGGAAGGCGCGCAGCCGTCCGCCTTCGCACACCGCCTCGTCGACCGCCTCGGCCAGCCGGAGGTATTCCCGGATGTCCTGCGGCCACTCCGGGTCGGGGGCGGCGGGCGGGGCGGCGCGGTCCGCCGTCTGGAGGGCATGGGCGAGGGCGCGACGGAGCACACGCAACTCATCGGCGCTGAACGCCATGCCGCCGCGGGTTCCGTTTGGCATTGGCATATGGCGACTTTACGACCGTTTTCGACAAAAGCCGCTTAATTCGTGAACGGTGGCGCGGCAGCGAGCCGCACCACGGTTCACCGGCCGGTGTTCCGGCCCGCGGCTGCGGCCGTGCTCAGGACCGGGCGATGTTCCGCTCGTAGACCAGTCGCAGCCCGATGAGCGTGAGCCAGGGCTCGTGCGCGTCGATCACCGAGGACTCGCCGAGCACCATCGGCGCCAGCCCGCCGGTGGCGATCACGGTGACCTCGTCCGGGTCCTCGGCCAGTTCCCGCGCCATCCGCTGGACCACGCCGTCGACCTGGCCGGCGAAGCCGTAGAGGATGCCGGACTGCATCGCCTCGACGGTGTTCTTGCCGATGACGCTGCGCGGCCGGGCGAGTTCGATCTTGCGGAGCTGGGCGCCCTTGACGCCCAGCGCGTCCACGGAGATCTCGATGCCCGGCGCGATCACGCCGCCGACGTACTCGCCGCGCGCGCTGACCGCGTCGAAGGTGGTGGCCGTACCGAAGTCGACGACCACCGCGGGACCGCCGTAGAGCTCGACCGCCGCCAGGGCGTTGATGATGCGGTCGGCGCCGACCTCCTTGGGGTTGTCCATGAGGATCGGCACGCCCGTCTTGACGCCCGGCTCCACCAGGACGGCGGGCACATCGCCGTAGTAGCGGCGGGTGACCTCGCGCAGCTCGTGCAGGACGGAGGGCACCGTGGAGCAGATGGCGATGCCCTCGATGCCGTCGCCCAGGTCGTCGCCGAGCAGCGGGTGCATGCCCATCAGGCCCTGGAGGAGGACGGCGAGCTCGTCGGCGGTGCGGCGGGCGTCGGTGGAGATCCGCCAGTGCTCGACGATCTCCTCGCCGTCGAAGAGGCCCAGAACGGTGTGGGTGTTGCCCACGTCAATGGTCAGCAGCATGGCGGTCAGCGGCCCTCACGCAGGTCGTCTCCGGAGCCCGCCCCGGCGGCCCCGGCCCCGTCCTCGCCGTCGCTCTCGTCCTCGCGCAGGTCGAGGCCGATGTCGAGGATCGGGGAGGAGTGGGTCAGGGCGCCCACGGCCAGGTAGTCGACGCCGGTCTCGGCGTAGGCACGGGCGTTGGCGAGGGTCAGGCGCCCGGAGGACTCCAGCATCGCGCGGCCCGCCACCAGGTCCACGGCCTCCTTGGTCTGCTCCGGGGTGAAGTTGTCGAGCAGGATCAGGTCGGCGCCCTCGGCCAGGATCGGCGGGATCTGGTCGAGCCGGTCGACCTCCACCTCGATCGGCACACCGGGGAACTCGGCCCGTACGGCCGTGAACGCCGCGGCCACTCCGCCCGCCGCGACCACGTGGTTGTCCTTGATCAGCGCCGCGTCCGACAGCGACATCCGGTGGTTGACGCCGCCACCGCAGCGCACCGCGAACTTCTCCAGGGCGCGCAGCCCCGGCGTCGTCTTCCGGGTGTCGCGGACCCTGGCCTTGGTGCCTTCGAGGACGTCGGCCCACCTGCGGGTCGCGGTCGCGATGCCCGACAGCCGGCACAGGATGTTCAGCGCGCTGCGCTCGGCGGTGAGCAGATCGCGGGTGCGGGTGGTGACGGACAGCAGCTTGGCGCCGGCCTCTACCCGGTCGCCGTCCTCGACGTGCCGCTCGACGGCGAACTCGTCGGTGCACACGATGGACAGCACCGCCTCGGCGATCCGCAGCCCGGCGACCGTACCGGCCTCACGGGCCGTGAAGTCGGCGGTGGCGACCGCGTCCTCGGGGACGGTGGCCACCGTCGTGACGTCCACGCCCTGGTCGAGGTCCTCCTCGACGGCGAGGTGCGCGATGTCCTCGACCTGTACGGGATCGAGGCCGGCGTTCACCAGGAGGGCGGCCAGGTCGGGGTCGAGGCCGCAGGTCAGCGGGTCGATCTCGTACGAGCCGTCGTCGCCGCCGGCACAGCCGCAGGCGTCGCCGCAGCCTCCGCCGGTCGGGGCGCCGCCGGTGGGCCCGCCGATCTGGAGGAGGGGGAGGTCTTCGGGCGTGCTCACGGGTTCGGCTCCGTTTCGGGAAGGGTGGCGGGGAAGTTGGGCGAGTCGGATATGCCGCTGAGGGCCACGGTGTGGGGCGGGCGGTAGGTGACCATGTAGTGGTGCTGGTAGAGGTCGTCCCGGCGCTCGGGGAAGTCCTCGCGCCAGTGGCAGCCGCGGGTCTCCTCGCGGGCCCGGGCGCCGGCCACCAGCACCCGCGCGACGAGCAGGAGGTTGGTCGTCTCCCACGCCTCCACGCCGGGCTCGACCGCCTTGTGGCCCTCGACGCCGGGCAGGTCCTCGGCGCCGGCCGCGTCCGGGCCGTCGGCCTGGCGCTGCAGCCGCAGGAGCGCCTTGGTCGCCTCCATGAGGCTCTGCGCCGACCGCAGCACTCCGGCGCCCGCGGTCATGGCCCGCTGGATCGTGGCCCGTTCCTCGGGGGCGAGCAGCGGTGCGCCCGGGCCGTCCGGGGTGACGGGCGGCCCGGGCGTGCGGACCGGGCGGGCGGTGATGTCGGCGGCGATCCGCTCCGCGAACACCAGCCCTTCCAGGAGGGAGTTGGAGGCCAGCCGGTTCGCGCCGTGCACGCCGGTGCAGGCGACCTCGCCGCACGCGTAGAGGCCGGGCACGGTCGTCCGGCCGTGCAGGTCGGTGCGGACTCCGCCGGAGGCGTGGTGCGCGGCGGGCGCTACCGGGATCGGCTCGGTGACCGGATCGATGCCGTGGGAACGGCAGGCCGCCAGGATCGTCGGGAAGCGCTGCTCCCACATCCGCGCGCCGAAGTGCCGGCCGTCCAGGTACATGTGGTCGGTGCCCTGCTCCTGGGCGCGGCGCGTGATGCCCTTGGCGACGATGTCGCGCGGCGCCAGTTCGGCCAGCTCGTGCCGGCCGACCATGAAGCGGGTGCCGTCGGCGTCGACGAGGTGTGCGCCCTCGCCCCGTACGGCCTCGGAGATCAGCGGCTGCTGGCCCTCCGCGTCCGGGCCCAGGTACAGGACCGTGGGGTGGAACTGCACGAATTCGAGGTCGGAGACCTCGGCGCCGGCGCGCAGGGCGAGGGCCACGCCGTCACCGGTGGAGACGGCCGGGTTGGTGGTCGCGGAGAAGACCTGCCCCATGCCTCCGGTGGCGAGGACCACGGCGGGGGCGTGGACGGCGCCGACGCCGTCGTGCTGGCCCTCCCCCATGACGTGCAGGGTGACGCCGGAGGTGCGGCCCTCGGCGTCCTTGAGCAGGTCCAGGACGAGGGCGTTCTCGATGGTGCGCAGTCCGGCGGCGCGGACCGCCTCGACCAGCGCGCGGGAGATCTCGGCCCCGGTGGCGTCGCCGCCGGCGTGCACGATACGGCTGCGGTGGTGGCCGCCCTCACGGGTGAGCGCTATCTCGTCGCTGCCCGGTGCGGTGTCGAAGCGCGCACCGGTGCCGATCAGTCGGTGGACGGCGTCCGGGCCTTCGGTGACCAGGGTGCGTACGGCCTCCTCGTCGCAGAGTCCGGCGCCCGCGACCAGGGTGTCGGCCAGGTGCTGCTCGGGGGTGTCGCCGTCGCCCAGGGCCGCCGCCACGCCGCCCTGCGCCCAACGGGTGGAGCCGTCGTCCAGACGTGCCTTGGTGACGACGACGGTCCGGCGGCCGGCCGCGGCGCAGCGCAGGGCGGCGGTCAGCCCGGCCACGCCGGAACCCACGACGACGACGTCCGCCTCGATGGACCAGCCGGGGGCGGGGGCGTTCAGACGTATGCCGGTGCCTGGTACGGGGTCGGTGCCTGCTCCGGTGGCAGGGCCTGTTCCGGTGGCGGTCATCGGGTCGCTCCGAGGGGGCCTTGGGGGGTGGTGGGCGGTGTGGCGGGTGTGGCGGACGTGCGGGGGGCGCCGGGGTCCGGCGTCGTCCCGCCGGAGCGGGGCGCTGCCCGGTGGGCGGCCTCGTCCTGTGGGGGCGAGGCTCCGAAGGTGAGACGGATGTTGTCGATGAGGCGCGTGGTGCCCACCTTGGCGGCCACCGCGAGGATGCCCTCGCCCTGGTAGCCGTCCGGGATCTCGGTGAAGTCCGACGGATCGACCAGTGCCAGGTAGTCGAGCGCGAGCGGCGGATCGAGCTGGGCGGCGTCCTCCAGGACCGCGCGGGCCGCGGCGCGCGCCACGGACGGCCCGTGCGGCGGGCCGGCGGCCGCGTAGGCGACGGCGTGCGCGTCGGCGGCGGCACGGTCCTCGCCGATGGCGGCCAGCGCCGCGGAGCGGTCCTGTGCGGGGTGGCCGGCGGAGGCGGCGCGGGCGCGCAGCGCCTCCTCGGCGGTGAGCCGGTCGCGGGCCGCGAACAGGGCCGCGGAGAGCGCCAGCGCGGTGCGCCGCTCCGGGGTGGACAGGTAGCGGTTGCGGCTGGAGAGGGCGAGGCCGTCGTCCTCGCGCACCGTGGGGACGCCGACGATCTCGACGGGGAAATTCAGGTCGGCCGCCATCCGCGTGATGACGGCGAGCTGCTGGGCGTCCTTCTGGCCGAAGAACGCGATGTCCGGCGCGGTCAGATGCAGCAGCTTGGCGACGACGGTGAGCACACCGTCGAAGTGGCCGGGGCGGCTGGCGCCCTCCAGGCGGGTGCCCATGGGGCCCGCGGCGATCCGGATCTGCGGCTCGCCGCCCGGGTAGACCTCCTCGACGGACGGGGCGAAGACCACATCCGCGCCGGCCGCCACGGCCAGCTCGACGTCCGCGTCCAGGGTCCGCGGGTAGCGGTCCAGGTCCTCGCCCGCCCCGAACTGCAGCGGATTGACGAAGACGGTGACGACGACCTGCCCGTCCGGGCCGACCCGGCGGCGGGCGGTGCGGACCAAGGTGGCGTGCCCCTCGTGCAGCGCCCCCATGGTCATGACGACGGCGCGAGCGCCGCCTCGGCGCGGCAGGTCGCGCAGCGCGGCGGCGGTGTGCAGGAGGGGGGCGGGGTGCGCCGGTGCGGGGTCCGGGGACGGCTGCGGTGCCGGCGTCGGGCTCGCGGACGAGGAGGTCACCGGTCGCCTCCTTCAGGGCCGTGGTCGGGGGTGTCGGGGCCTTGTTCCGGGGTGCCGGGGGTGTCGGGGCCCGGCCCGGAGGCGCCGGGGTCCGGGTCGCCGGTACCGGGGGCATCGGAGCCCGGGTCGGCCGGGCGGGGGGCGGCCGCGCCGGAGGCGGGGCCGGGGCCGTCGCCGGCGTCCGCGAGCACGTCGAGGAGGTCCTCGGCCAGTTCCGGCTTCAGCAGGCCGTGGGCGAGCGCCCGGTCCGCGGTCGTACGGGCCATGGCGAGATAGCCCGCGACGCTCTGCGGCGCGTGCCGGCGCAGCTCGGCGACATGGGCGGCCACGGTGCCGGCGTCACCACGCGCGACCGGTCCGGTCAGCGCGGCGTCACCGGAGCGCAGCGCGTTGTCCAGCGCCGCGCCGAGCAGCGGGCCGAGCATCCGGTCCGGGGCCTGCACGCCCGCGTCGCGCAGCAGCTCCATCGACTGGGCCACGAGCGTGACCAGGTGGTTCGCGCCGATCGCGAGGGCCGCGTGGTAGAGCGGACGGGAGGATTCCGCGATCCACTCGGGTTCTCCGCCCATCTCGATGACCAGCGCCTCGGCGGCCATCCGCAGCTCGTCGGGGGCGGTCACGCCGAACGAGCAGCCGGCCAGCCGCTGGATGTCCACGGAGGTGCCGGTGAACGTCATGGCCGGGTGCAGGGCGAGCGGCAGCGCACCGGCCCGGGTGGCCGGGTCCAGCACCGCTGTCCCGTAGCGCCCCGAGGTGTGCACCAGCAGCTGGCCCGGCCGTACGGCGCCGGTCTCCGCAAGGCCGCTCACCAGGCCCGCGAGGGCATCGTCGGGAACGGTCAGCAGGACGAGGTCGGCGCGGGCGAGCACCTCGGCCGGGGTGACCAGCGGGACGTCGGGCAGCAGCTCGGCGGCGCGTCGTACGGAGGCGTCGGAGACTCCCGACACGGCGACCGGGCGATGCCCTGCGAGCTGCAGCGACGCGGCGAGGGCGGGCCCGACACGGCCTGCGCCGACGACTCCGACGGTCAGCCGGGCGGGGCGGTCCTGGGCCTCGATGGGGGTGGTTGCGTTCACGCGGCGATGGCCTTCCGTTCCAGTCCGCGGGGGGTACCGGACGATTCCTCGCCATGCTACGCGAGTGCTTCCGGCGTGCTTCCGTGCTGTACGGAGGGTGAGACGGGGGTCTCTCGCGAGAGTTATCCACAGGGGTCGCGGGGCCGTGACGGGCTGGGTCATGATCGGTGCATCGGCGCGCGGAAGGCGCGGGAAAAGGGCAGGCGGGCGGCGGACAGCGCACGGCAAGGGGGATGGATGAAGCACATGACGCAAGCAGGGGACGGCGCTCCGGACGGGTCCGCGCGAGGCGCCGGCGCCGCACCGGTCGACCGGGAGCGGATGCTCGCGGCGTTCCGCGGCTCGGAGCGGATACTGCCGGGCGGCGCACCCGTCGAGACCGTCCGCGAGCGGCTGAAGCGCCTGGTGGCCGACGCTCCCGCCGCATACGACCTGGACGACTGGACCGATGTCTACGGCAACGGCGACGGCATAGTCGGCGAGCTGGAGCGCCGGACGGCCGAAATCCTCGGCACCGAGGCCGCCGCCTTCTTCCCGACCGGCACGATGGCCCAGCAGGTGGCGCTGCGCTGCTGGGCGGGGCGTACGGGCAACGCGACGGTCGCCGGTCACCCCCGCTCCCATCTGGAGGTCCATGAACGCGATGCCTATGCGGTGGTCAGCGGGCTGCGCATGGTGCATCCGACCGGCGCTCCCCGGCTGCCGACCGCCGCCGAGATATACGACCTCCAAGAGCCGTTCGGCACCCTCGCGCTCGAACTCCCGCTGCGGGACGCCGGGTTCGTGCTGCCCACCTGGGAGGAGCTGACCGCTGTGGTGGCGGCGGCCAGGGACCGCGATGCGGTGGTGCACTTCGACGGCGCGCGACTGTGGGAGTGCGTCCCACACTTCGGCCGCCCCCTCCCGGAGATAGCGGCCCTCGCGGACAGCGTGTACGTCTCGTACTACAAGTCGCTCGGCGGCATATCGGGCGCCGCGCTCGCCGGCAGCGAGGACTTCGTGGCGGAGGCGCGCGCCTGGCGGCACCGGTACGGCGGCCAGCTGTTCCAGCAGTGGCCGGCCGCACTGGCCGCGCTGGCCGGCCTGGACGGCGAGCTGCCACGGCTGCCCGGGTACGTGGCGCACGCCGAGGTCGTGGCGCGGGCGCTGCACGACGGTCTGACCGAGGCGGGTGTGCCGTGGTTCAGGGTGCACCCACAGGTCCCGCACACCCACGAGTTCCAGCTGTGGCTGCCGTATCCGCCCGGGGTGCTGAACGAGGCCGTGGTCCGGCAGGCGGAGGAGACCAGGACGACGCTGTTCCGCAAATGGTTCGAGCCGGATCTGGCCGGGCCGCCCCGTGTGGCCATGACCGAGATGACGGTCGCCGCCTCCGCCATGGAGTGGACTGCCGCGGACGTGCAGAGGGCGGTGGCGGAGTTCGTGGGCTTTGTGAGGAAGGTGACGGGCACGGCCTCCTAGCCACGGTCCGGGCCGGGCCGCACGGGCGCGGGCCGGGCGGGACCGGGCGGACCGGGCGGACCGGGCGGGCCGGGCGCGAACTTCGCCACGGGCACGACCGGGGCGAATACCGAGGTCCGCCCGGCATCCGGAGCACGCGTCGCCTCGCGCGTCCAGACACCGTGGCCGCCGTCGCCCCCGGCTGCGCACTCGGCGGAGGGACCGGCTCAGGCGTCGAAGTCGTACTCCAGCACATAGGCCGACGAGTCGAGCGTCATCTCGTTGACCTCGACCGCGCGCCCCTCCGCGGTCACCGCCGTACGACTGATGAGGATCACGGGCGTACCGGAGGGCAGCCGCAACCGCTCGGCCTCGTCTGTCGAGGGCATGCGGACCCGCACCTCCTCCCGGAAGCGGGCCGGTCCCGCACCCAGTTCCGCGAGCCGGGCGTAGATCCCGCCGGGCCCGCTATCGGGTTGGGTGATCGCCGACCCTGCCACCAGATCGGCCGGGAGGAAGGACGTGGAGAGCAGCACGGGTTTCCCGTCGAGCACGAAGCGGCGGCTGCGCACACAGACAGCCGCACCCGGCGCGATGTCGAGTCGTGCCGCAACGGAGTCGCCCGCCCGCTCTTCGCCGATGGTGGCCTCGTCCACCACCAGGTCCCGATCGGGCACATCGGCCGACCAGACGGATTGCCCGGCGCCCCAGTGCTCCTGTGCCAGACGAGGAATCCCGCGCCGCCGGATCGGCCGGAAACTCCGCACGAACACTCCAGCCCCCTTACGGGACTCGGCCAGCCCCTCGGAACGCAGCACTCCCAGCGCCTGACGTGCCGTCATCCGCGCGACGCCGTGCTCGGCCATCAGGTCGTTCTCTCCGGGCAGGCGATCGCCCGGCTGGTATGCGCCTGAGGCGATGGCCTGCTTCAAGGCCTCGGCGATCCGCTGGTACTTGGGCGACTGCTTGTCCTGGCCAACCATGGCGGCGCTTCCCTCCTGGCGTTCTCCAGACAACCTGGAGATGTGTTCGAGTCGCGTGATGACGGCATCGTCGCGAGGGGCATTCACATCTCCAGAGAAGATGTTGACGCTGCGCACTCGAACCGATTCATCGGGTAGCAGTCAACTTCTCTAGGGAACTGGAGTTGAAGTGTCGCAACACCCACGTCCACGTCTGCCGCCTTGGTCAAGCCCAGACGGAAAGCCGTGTTACCTGCTCTCGACGGATGGCAGCCCCATTGCGCGTCGCGCGGACGCCATGGAGCGGGCCGCTCCGGTACCGGAGCGCTGAGGCTGGGGGGGCGGAGCGCTGGGGCCTGTCCGGCCCTGGCCCATCGGGCCGGGCCTAGGCGCGGAGCAGGTCGTTGCCGTCCCGAGTGGTCGACTCCGGGGAGCGGTTCTCGGCCGGGGCGGAGGCGCGTGGGTGGGTCGCGGGGCGGGGGCGGGAGAAGCCCGGGACGGCTGCGCGTACGGCCCGCCGGAGCAGGTCCAGCCCCCGCCCCTCCGCCCCGAAGACCACGGCCTGGAAGCGTCGCCACTGGCGGATCTCGTGGGCGGTGCGGACGGTGTGGAGGCCCGGGGCGGGTGGGGTGGCTTCGGCTCGCTGGGCGGCGCGGTAGGTGTCGAGGAGGTGCTGCTGCATGGCGTCCATGGCTCCCACTGTGGGGCGCTCGGGCCGGCCGGGGCGCGTCGATTGACGGGAGCCGTCAATCGACGACCGCGCAGGTCGCGGGCTCGCGCATGATGGGTTCATGGCCAACGTCATCGACATCACCGGGCTGCCGGCTGAGCGCATCGTCTTCTCCCCCTCGCCCCTGGCGGAGCTGAGCGCCGCGCTGCACGCGCTGTCGGAGCCGGGGCACCACCCCGGGCTGCACGGCTGGGTCACCGCCACCAACGCGGCGCTGAAGACCGACCTCGCCGACCGGCTGTGCGAGGCGGATTTCCTGTGGCGCTCCTCCCGCTCCGACATCCTGCTGCCGGCCCGTCCCGGGGCGACGCTGGCCGAGGAGCTGGACGAGCTGGACAGGATCGACGATGAGCGGTTCGTGGCCGCCGCGTTCGAGATCTCCTGCTCGGCGAAGTACACCCGCCCCACCCCGTCGCCCCTCGTCGACGCGGACGAGCGGGCGCGCGTACGGGAGATGGCCGCCGCGCGGGGACCCCGGCAGGCGGCCTTCACCGACCGGATGCTGACCGATCCCGACGGCCTGCGGGTGTGGCTGCGCCGACTGTTCGAGGACTGCGAGGAGGCGTTCTTCGGGGACATCTGGCGGCGGGTGGGCATCCAACTGGCCGCGGACGCCCGGCACAAGACCGAGCTGCTGCGCCGCAAGGGCCTGGCCGAGACGCTGCCCGCGACGTCGGCGGCGCTGTCGCTGGAGGAGGCGCAGGACGGCAGCGGCGGCGTACGCATCATGATCGACAAGCTGGCCAGCGGCCGTACGACGGCGTATGCGAGCCCCGCGGACCCCGGCGTCACGTTCCTGCCGACGTCGTTCGGCTGGCCGCATCTGGTGTTCAGCCATGCGCCGGGGTGGCGTCCGGTGATCCAGTACCCGGTCGCCAGCCCGGAGTTGCCGGCGCCGGCCGCGCTGGAACTCGTACAGCAGCGGCTGGAGGCGCTGGCGCACCCGATGCGGATGCAGCTGTGCCGCACGCTGTCGCGGGGGCCGCACACGACGGGGGAGCTGGCGAACGCGTACGGCATCACCCCGCCGGAGGTGTCACGGCATGTCGCGATGCTGAAGAAGGCCGGGCTGATCCAGACGCGGCGCCGTGGGCGCTATGTGCTGCACCAGCTGGACCTCCAGGTGGTGGCCCGGCTGGGCAGCGACTTCCTTGAAGGCGTGCTGCGTTGAGGGAGCCCGCTCCGCTACGCGCCCGCTCCGCCTGACCCGCCCGCCCGTACCAGCCCCGTCTCGTATGCGAGGACCACTGCCTGGACCCGGTCGCGCAGGCTCAGCTTGGTGAGGATCCGGCCGACATGGGTCTTGACGGTGGCCTCCGACAGCACCAGCCGGGCCGCGATCTCACCGTTCGACAGGCCCTGGGCGACCAGCAGCAGCACCTCCCGCTCGCGTTCGGTCAGCCGCTCCAGCTCGGGCCGGGACGGCTCGGCGGCGGTGGCGGGCAGCATCGGCGTGAAGCGGTCGAGGAGCCGGCGGGTGGTGGACGGCGCGACGACCGCGTCACCGCTCTCCACCGCCCGGATGGCGGCGAGCAGTTCGTTGGGCGGCACGTCCTTGAGCATGAAGCCGCTGGCGCCGGCCTTCAGCGCGGAGAAGGCGTATTCGTCCAGGTCGAAGGTGGTCAGGATGAGCACCTTCGGGGCGCCCTCCTTCTGCCCGCCCTCGCAGATCCGGCGGGTGGCCTCCACCCCGTCCAGATGCGGCATGCGGACGTCCATGAGGATCACGTCGACCTTGGTGGAGCGCAGCACCTCCAGAGCCTCCACGCCGTTACCCGCCTCGGCGACGACCTCCATGTCGGGTTGCGCGGCCAGCACCATCCGGAAGCCGGTGCGCAGCAGCACCTGGTCGTCGACGAGCATCACGCGGATGGTCATGGCGTGGGGATCCCTTCAGACATGAGAGTGGGGCGGCCGAGCGTACGGGGTCGAGGCGGTGGGCGGGGCGGGCGCGTCGGCGGTGCGGACCGTGGCGGGCTGTGGCGGGCCGGCCGACGCGGCTCACCGCTCCGGTTTGAGCGGCAGTACGGCGGTGACGCGGAAGCCGCCGCCCGGCCGCGGGCCCGCGGTCAGGCTGCCGCCGACCATGCCGACCCGTTCGCGCATGCCGATCAGGCCGTGCCCGAGGCCGTCCGCCCCGCCCTCTTCGTAGAGCTCGTGCTGGGCGCCGCGTCCGTCGTCCTCGACGAGCAGGTCGAGTTCGTCGTCCTTGTAGGCCAGGCGGACGGTGGAACCGACATCGGGGCCGCCGTGCTTGCGGGTGTTGGTGAGCGCTTCCTGGACGATGCGGTACGCGGTCAGTTCGACGCTGCTGGGCAGCGGGCGGGCTTCGCCCTCCACCCGGAAGTCGACCGGGAGTCCGGCGCCGCGCACCTGGTCGATGAGTTCACTCAGCTGCTCGACGCCCGGCTGGGGGACGTACTCGCCGCTCTCGGGCTGTTCGCCGGTGCGCAGTACGCCCAGCAGGCGGCGCATCTCGGCCAGTGCCTGCCGCCCGGTGCCGGAGATCGTCTCCAGGGCCTGGCGGGTCTGTTCGGGGGCGGTGTCCAGGACGTAGGCGGCGCCGTCGGCCTGGACGACCATCACCGAGACGTTGTGGGCGACGACGTCGTGCAGCTCGCGGGCGATCCGGGCGCGTTCGGCGGCGACGGCGATGCGGGACTGCGCCTCGCGCTCCTTCTCGAGGCGGGCGGCCTTCTCCTCCAGCTGTGCCCAGTAGGCGCGGCGGGTGCGCATGGAGTCGCCGAGCACCCAGGCCAGTACGAAGGGCACGGTGAGCAGTGTGGTGAAGAACGCCATCTCCCACACCGGCTGGCCGGGGTACCCCGTCGACAGACGCCAGGTGGAAAGGGAGGGGCCGACGAGGGCGCCGGCGAGGGCACAGCGGGAGGCCCAGCGGGGGATGGTGGGGCCGGAGGCGACCGTGTAGGCGATCACGAACATCGCCAGGTCGGCGGGGATGGGTGTGATCCGGAAGATCAGCTGGCCGACGCCGACGGCGGCCGTCAGCAGCAGCATCGCCACGGGCACCTTGCGGCGCAGCGCGATGACGAGACAGAGGCCGAGCGTGAAGATCGTGACCAGGACCTGCCGGGCGCCCCCGAGGTCGGACACGATCCACAGGCCGGAAAACCCGAGGAGGAGGACGGCCCAGAAGGTGTCCACCCCCGTCGGGTGCCTGCGGAGGAAGTCGTAGAGGCGCTGCACGTAACCCAGCGTAGGCAGGCCGGATAGGTGTACGGGTCAACCGGAGGAGCGATCCTGTGCGACCGGCCTACTCCGCAAGGTGGAGACTCTCTGCGCCGAATGTGGTGGACCGGAGGATGATCTCCACATCTCCGCGCGATCTCCGCGTGCGCCGATCCGCTTCTCCGCCTGGGCCGTTCCCCGTCGTCGCCCCGCGAGCCGATGCCCGCCGTCGCCCCGGGAGCCGATCCGCGGTCCCTGGGGTCTCCCCGTCGGCCGGGGCCCGCGCCCGCCCGTACCGTGGGGCAGGTGACGAACGAGTGGTGCGGCTGGCGGGATGCGACGGAGCGGGCGCTGTACGGGGCGGACGACGGCTTCTACACCCGGCCCGGCGGCCCCGGTCCGGCCGGTCACTTCCGTACCTCCGTCCATGCCTCACCCCTCTACGCCGGTGCGGTCGCCACGCTCCTGTGCCGCGTCGACGCCGCCCTCGGCCACCCGGACGAGCTGGCGCTGATCGACGTCGGCGCCGGGCGCGGCGAGCTGCTGACCGGGGTGCTGGCCGCGCTGCCCGACGAGGTCGCCGCACGGCTGCGTCCGTACGCCGTGGAGCGCGCCGCCCGGCCCGAGGGCCTGGACCGGCGGATCGGCTGGCTGGCCGAGCTGCCCGCCCCCGGCTCGGTCACCGGGCTGCTGTTCGCGAACGAATGGCTCGACAACGTGCCGGTCGACGTCGTCGAGACGGATGCGGACGGCGTGCCGCGCCGGGTCCTGGTCCGTGCCGACGGCACCGAGCGGCTGGGCGAGCCGGTCGACGGGGCGGACGCGGAGTGGCTCCGCCGGTGGTGGGCGCCTCCGCTGAGCGCCTCCGAGGAGGCCACGGCCGACGCCCCCTCCCCCGGGCTACGGGCCGAAATCGGCCGTCCCCGGGACCAGGCCTGGGCGCGGGCGGTCCGCTCGCTGCGCGCCGGGCTCGCCGTCGCCGCCGACTACGCCCACGAACGGGGCGACCGCCCGCTCTTCGGCACCCTCACCGGCTTCCGCGACGGCCGCGAGGTGCACCCCGTGCCGGACGGCGGCTGCGACATCACCGCCCATGTCGCGCTGGACGCCTGCGCCGGCCCGTCGGCGGAGCGGCTGACCCAGCGCGAGGCGCTGCGTGCCCTGGGGGTGGACGGCCGGCGCCCGCCGCTCGCCCTGGCCGGCACGGACCCGGGCGCCTACCTGCGGGCGCTGAGCGCGGCGGGTGCGGCGGCGGAGCTGACCGACCCGGCGGGCCTGGGCGGCTTCGGCTGGCTGCTGGAACCGGTGGGCGGGGAGTGTGCGGGACTGCTCACGGGGCGGGACGTCTGAGCGGCTCAAGGGGTGGGACACCTGAGAGGCGTGGACCGGGTGCTGCGAGACTGTTCCCATGACGGAGACGACGGTCGGCATCGGCGGCGCGGCGGAGAGCACCGACATGGTGCTGAACATCGGCCCGCAGCATCCCTCGACGCACGGTGTGCTGCGGCTTCGCCTCGTCCTGGACGGCGAGCGGATCCAGCACGCCGAGCCGGTGATCGGCTATATGCACCGCGGCGCGGAGAAGCTCTTCGAGGCACGCGACTACCGCCAGATCATCATGCTCGCCAACCGGCACGACTGGCTGTCGGCGTTCTCCAACGAGCTGGGCGTGGTGATGGCCGTCGAGCGGATGCTGGGCATGGAGGTGCCCGAGCGCGCGGTGTGGGTGCGGACGCTGTTGGCCGAGCTGAACCGCGTGCTGAACCATCTGATGTTCCTCGGCTCCTACCCCCTGGAGCTGGGCGGTATCACCCCCGTCTTCCACGCGTTCCGTGAGCGCGAGGAGCTCCAGACCGTCATGGAGGAGATCTCCGGCGGCCGGATGCACTACATGTTCAACCGGGTCGGCGGCCTCAAGGAGGACCTGCCGGCCGGCTGGCTCGGCCGGGCCCGGCACGCCGTCGCCGATGTGCGCTCCCGGATGGACGTCTTCGACAACCTGGTCCTGGGCAACGAGATCTTCCGCGGCCGTACGCGGGGCATCGGCGTGCTCGCGCCCGAGACGGTGCACGCGTACGGCGTCTCCGGGCCGATCGCCCGCGCCTCCGGTGTCGACTTCGACCTGCGGCGCGACGAGCCGTACCTGGCGTACGGGGAGCTGCAGTCCACGCTCAAGGTCGTCACCCGGCAGGAGGGCGACTGCCTGGCGCGCTTCGAGTGCCTGCTGGAGCAGAGCCACAACGCGCTCGATCTCGCCGATGCCTGCCTGGACCGGATCGCCGAGCTGCCGGCGGGGCCGATCAACCAGCGGCTCCCCAAGGTCCTGAAGGCGCCCGAGGGCACGACGTACGCCTGGACCGAGAACCCCCTGGGGATCAACGGCTACTACCTCGTCTCCAAGGGCGACAAGACCCCCTACCGCCTCAAGCTGCGCTCGGCGTCGTTCAACAACATCCAGGCGCTGGTGGAGCTGCTGCCGGGGACGCTGGTCGCCGACATGGTGGCGATTCTCGGGTCGCTCTTCTTCGTCGTGGGCGACATCGACAAGTAGGCGCGGCAGCAGTAGGCGGCGGGCGCCGCGCCCGGAGTCGTCTCCCCCGCCGGGCGCTCGCCCGCCTCGTCCACACCCTGTGGACGGCTGCCGAGGTCACCCGAAAGCGTTCGGCCCCGGAGCCTGTGAGGGCTCCGGGGCCGATCTGCCGGATGTGCCGACCGAGGTGGTCAGGAAATGGCGGTGCGCAGCGCGCCGAGGTCGAGCTGTTCGGTCTCGTCGTGCGCGGTGAGGTCGATGACCTCGCCCGCGCCGGTGGTGGTCTCGCCGTCCGCGACCGGTTCGGCGGCCTCCTCGCCGTCCTTCCCGGCGCTCCCCGCGGTCAGCTCCGCACGAGCCTCCTTGCGCGCCTCTGCAGGCGCCACACGGGCCTTCGCACGGGCCGACTGCTCCGCGAGCGCCTCGTCGCCGACGACGTCCGCCAGATCGTCCTCCAGCGGCGCGGGAAGCTCCCGGGGGCCGGCGGCGGCCGCGTTGCCGAAGAAGTCGAAGCCGCCCAGTTCGCGCGAGGCGGTGGGCCGCTGCGGGGCGACGGCGGTGGCGGTGGCCGGGACGGGGCGGAGCGCGGGTCCGGCGGCGGGGGCCGTACGGGCGTGGCGTGCCTCGCCCGTGCGCTCGGCGGCGGCCGCCCGGCTGTTCCCCCGGCCGTTCTCACCGTCCTGGGCGCTCGGGGCGCTCGGAGCGGTGGGACCGCTTTGGGCGGCGCGCTGCCTGGCCGCGTTACGGGCCAGTTGACCCAGAGCCCGGTCGGCCCGCGCGTACAGGGCGGGGGTCGGGCCCTGGCGGTCCGCGGCCGGGCGGCCCGGGGCCGTGGCGCGCTCGCGCTGGGCCGGGACGGGGCCGGCGGCGGCCGGCAGCGCTCTGGTCGGGGCGGCGGCCTCTATGGCGAGCAGCCGGCGGCCCTCCAGGGCGCTGGCCCGCTCGGTCTCGGCGGTGGCGTAGCGGCGCAGCAGCTCGGCGTGCTCGCTGCGCAGCCGGGCCAATTCGGCACGCTTGGCGCGCAGTTTGGTGTCCAGGGCCGCACGGAGCTCGCGGGACTCCTCGACGTCCGTTTCCAGCTCGGCTATCCGCTCCTCGGTGCGCCACTCGTCGCGCACCCGGGCGCGGGTGAGTTCGGCGACCCGTCGGCCGGCCTTGCGGTCCCAGCTCCGCAGCAGGACGGCGCCGGTCAGTGCGGCGGCCGCCGCGCCCGCGGCGAGCACCCGTTGCACCAGATCGTCGCCGACAAACCACGCGCCCGCGGCGCAGGCGATTGACGCACCGGCGACCGTCGAGGGAGGAAGCAGCCGGTGGAGGGGTGGTGAATGGCGGTGGCGTCCTCGTGGCATGGCCAGAAACTTACCGTGCGTGCGGGACCTATGGGGCCCCGCCCGCCAATCCGTTTCCCGCTGGTTACTTCTTGGCCAGCCCCTTGGACTCCAAAAACGCCTGCGCGACATCCGCGGGCTTGAGCCGCTCGGCATCCACCTTGCGGTTCAGGTCGATCAGATCTTCGGTCGTCAGCGCGTTCGTGAGCTTCCCGAGGGCGGCCTCGATCTCCTTGTCACCTGCGCTCTTGGCATTCACCACCGGCAGCACATTGTCGGCGTTCTGGAGCTTCTTGTCGTCCTTGAGAAGCACCAGGCCGAAGTTGTCGAGCGTGGCGTCCGTGGTCGTGGTGAGCACCAGTTGGTCGGTGCCGTCCTTGACCGCCTGCTTGGCCTGCGGGGTCCCGACTCCCTTGGGGTCCAGGCCCGTGACGTCGATGCCGTACGTCCGCTCCAGGCCGGGCTTGCAGAACACCCGGGTCTCGCACTCCTCGCCCGCCGCGAGTTTGCTCTTCTGCTTCGATTTGCCGAGGTCGGAGAGGGTCTTCAGCTTGTGCTCGGCGGCGAATTCCTTGGTGACCGCGAACGCGTTCTGATCCGTCGCCCCGCCCGCGGGCAGGACCTTGAGTCCGCGCGGCCCGGCGAGCTTCTTCAGCGCCGCCACCGTCTTGTCGACGTCACTGGAGGCGACGGGCTTCGCCTTGCTGCCGTTCTTCTTCGCGTTGAGGAATTCGGCGAGGGTGGAGGCGTATTCCGGAACCACATCGATCTGGCCCTTCTCCAGGGCCGGTTCATACAGCTCGCGATTGGCGAGCGTCTGCACCCGGGTGCGGTATCCGGCGTCGGCGAGGACCTTGGAATATATCTCGGCGAGCACCTTGGACTCGGTGAAACCGGCCGAGCCGATGACGAGCTCGCCCTTGCCTCCCTTGCCGTCGCCGCCGCCCTTCTCCTCCAGGCTCTGGCCACCGCACGCGGCCAGTCCGGCCGCCAGCGCGACGACGGTGCCCGCGACAAGCGCGGTCCGGGCCGCGCGCGACTTGCTGCTCATGGATGCCACCATTCAGTCCGTTCGGATCAGCTCGGGTCCGGCCGGGCCGGGTTCGGGTCGTGGCCAGGTCGGGTTCGGGTTCGGGTCGGTCAAGTTGTGATCGGGGCGGTCGGGTCGTCGTCCGGTCGGTTCGTGGTCGGGTCGGGTCGTGGTCGGGTCGGTCGTGGTCGGGTCGGTCGTGGTCGGGTCACGTCGTGGTCGGGTCGGCCAGGTCGCGGCCGGACCCGTCGAGGTGGTCGGGAACGTCGGTCGGCTCCGGTCCCTACGGGGCGGACGCCGATGCCGGTGTGCCGTGGCTGCGCCCCTCGCCCGCGCCCCTGGGCGTACGCGATGCCGTCCGCGCGGCGCGGCGCCGGCCCCGCATCGGGTCCAGGAGCCGCTCCGCGAGGACGAGTACGCCCTCCACGGCCAGGGCGAGCACGGCCACCAGCACGGCGCCCGCGACGACCTGGGCGGTGTCGTAGTTGCCGAAACCGGCGGTGATGATCCGGCCCAGGCCCCCGCCGCCGGCGAGCGCGGCCAGCGTCGCGGTCGCCACCACCTGGACCGTGGCGGACCGCAGGCCGGTCATGATCAGCGGATAGGCGAGCGGTATCTCGACCCGCACCAGCAGCTGCGGCCCCGACATCCCCATCCCGCGCGCCGCCTCGACCACATCACGGTCCGCCTCCCGCATGCCCAGATAGGCGTTGGTCAGCAGCGGCGGCACGGCGAACAGCACCAGCGCGATGATCGTCGGCCAGTCCCCGTGCCGCCCCAGCGGACTGAGCGTCAGCAGTACCAGCACCGCGAACGTCGGGACCGCGCGCCCCACGTTGGAGAGGTTGACCGCCAGGGCCCCGCCCTTGCCGATGTGCCCCAGATACAGCGCCACCGGCAGCGCTGTCAGGCAGGCGAGGAGCAGGCACAGCCCGCTGAGCCAGACATGCTCGGCCAGCCGATGCCACACCCCCTTCTCCCCCGCCCAGTTGGCCGCCGTCGTCAGCCACTGCCAGGCATCCGCGATCGCCCCCATGCTCAGCCCACCGCCTTCGCCATCCGTGCGCCGCGCCGCGCACGGGACTTCGCCCGCGCCTGCGCCCGCGTCCAGGGCGTCAGCAGCCGCTGAAGGCCCATCAGCAGCACATCGGCCGCCAGCGCCAGCAGCACACACAGCACCGACGCCGTCAGCACCTCCGCCTTGAAGAAGCCCTCCATGCCGCTGGATATGAGATTCCCCAGGCCGCCGTATCCGACGACGGAGCCGACGGTCGTCATCGCCACCGTCGAGACCGTCGCGATCCGCAGGCCGGCCACCACCGCGGGCAGCGCCAGCGGGAGTTCCACCTCGAACAGCAGCCGTGCGGAGCCGTACCCCATCCCGCGGGCGGCCTCCCGCACCTCGGCGGGCACCGCCTGCAGACCCGCGAGGATGTTGCGCACCAGGATCGTCAGCGAATACAGCACCAGGCCCGTGACGACCACCGCCGCCGAGACCCCGAACACCGGTGTCAGCAACGCGAACATCGCCAGCGAGGGGACCGTGTACAGCACCGTCGTCAGCCCCAGGACCGGCCCGGCCGCGCCCCGGCGGTGCCGGGCGAGCAGCGCCAGCGGAAAGGCGATCAGCAGGCCGATCGCCACGGACACGGCGGTGATGCCGATGTGCTGGACCGTCGCGTCCACCAACTCCTGGCTGCGGGTGCGCAGATACTCACCGCAGATCCAGTCGTTCGTCACCAGACAGCTCGGCCCGGCGGCACTGCCGCTCATGGCTCGTCACCTCCCCCGCCCCCGTCGCACACCCTTGCGGTGGCTGTCTGCGACCCTAACCCCCACCACTGACAATCGGCCCGGCCCCGCAGCTCACCGGCTGCATCGCCATCCGCGCGCAACACCGCGTTCACAGGGCCCCGGCCACAATGGGCCGTCGACAAGGGGGAACCATGATCCGCTTCGAGCACGTCACCAAGAGCTACCCCGACGGTACGAAAGCCGTGGACGACCTCACCTTCGAGGTCGCCGAGGGGGAACTCGTCACGCTCGTCGGCCCCTCGGGCTGCGGCAAGACCACCACGATGAAGATGGTCAACCGGCTCGTCGAGCCGACCAGCGGCCGCATCCACCTCGACGGCGAGGACATATCCGCCATCGACCCGGTCCAGCTGCGGCGCCGCATCGGCTACGTCATCCAGCAGGTCGGGCTCTTCCCCCACAAGACCGTCCTGGACAACACCGCCACCGTCCCGCACCTGCTCGGCCGGCCGCGCGGCAAGGCCAGGGCCCGCGCCGCCGAACTGCTCGACCTGGTCGGCCTGGACCCGTCGACGTACGGCGACCGCTACCCCGACCAGCTCTCCGGGGGCCAGCGCCAGCGCGTCGGCGTGGCCCGGGCGCTCGCCGCCGACCCGCCCGTGCTGCTGATGGACGAGCCCTTCGGCGCCGTCGACCCGGTCGTCCGCGAGCACCTCCAGAACGAGTTCCTGCGGCTGCAGTCCACGCTCCGCAAGACGGTCCTGTTCGTCACCCACGACATCGAGGAGGCGGTCCGGCTCGGCGACCGGATCGCGGTCTACGGCGCCGGGCGCATCGAGCAGTTCGACACCCCCGCGACGGTGCTGGGCGCGCCGGCGACCCCGTACGCCGCCCGGTTCGTCGGCGCGGACCGGGGCCTGAAGCGGCTCTCGGTCACGCCCGTCGACGCCGGTGATCTCGAACAGCCGCCGGTCCTCCGCCTCGACGACCCCGCGGCCCGCGCCGCCGAGCGGCTTGCCTCCGAGGGTGCGCCCTGGGCGGTCGTCCTGGAGGCCGACGGATCACCGTACGGCTGGGTGGCGGCCGCGGCGCTCACGGGCGCGGCGGGCGGCCCGCCGACGGGCCGCGGCCTCGACAAGACCGCTCCCCGGGGCACCGTCCGTGAGCACGCCCGGCGGATGGACGCCTGGCTGCCGCTCGGCGCTCCGCTCAAGGACGCGCTCAGCGCGATGCTGCAGCACGACGCCGGATGGGTCGCGGTCCGCGACGAAGAGCGTCATCTGGGTGTCCTGACGCCCGCCGGTCTGCACGGCGCGCTGCGCCGGTCCACCGCCGCGGACGCCGGGAACCTCCCGCGCGACGAGGTGTCGCTCGAGACGGTCCCGGCCGCGGGAGCCTGACCGCGCCGGCGCCGCGGCGGCCGCGGCGTCACACCGCGGCGTCCACCCCGCCGTTTCCCTCGTCGTCGGGGAGCTTGCACACCCGCTCCAGGAAGATCGCCGCGGCGACCACCGCCGCCCCGGCGACCACCGACAGACCGGCGTAGATCGCCTGGTCCCGGCGCGCTGCGACATCGAGCCCGGCGGTCAGCAAGAAGACGCCGACGCCGCCGTAGAGACCCGCGACCAGTGACGCCACCAGGGCGCTCGCCTGCCCGAAGACCACCGCCCGGGCGGCCACCAGCGGATCGACGCCCTTCGCACCCGGCCGGCGCTCACGCTGGGCGCGCAGCCGCGAGCGGAGCGAGAGAGCGGTGGCGGCGAGCACCGCGGCGATCAACGCGAGCACGATCGGCGCGGCCACCGGCACGCTGGGCAGCGTCCCGAACGAGTCCCACAGCCGGGCGCCGCCCCAGGCCAGCACCCCGGCCGCCAGAAACAGCCCGACCAGCACCTTGATGTGTAGCTGCTTCACCGAGCGATCGCCCCTCGCACCGTCATGACCATCCCTGCCGTCACGACCATCTTGCCGTTATGGCCGCGCTGTCCGTTCCGTACGCATGCCTCCCGCAGGGAACCGACCCGCAACCCTAACGGCTACTCCGGCAGCCGCAGTTCCAGATCGGCCCGCGGCGCCACGCCGTCGTGGCCGATCGACGAGAGGAGTTCGGCCACCGCGCCGCGCCCGGGGACCACCGCTTCCGGGTCGATGTCGTGCCACGGCACCAGCACGAACGCCCGCTCATGGGCGCGCGGGTGCGGCAGCGTCAGCCGCGGGTCGTCGGAGAGGACGTCCTGATAGGCGACGATGTCCACGTCGATGGTGCGCGGGCCCCAGCGCTCGTCGCGGACCCGCTCGAAGGCCTCCTCGATCGCGTGTCCGCGCTCCAGGAGGGAGTCCGGCGGCAGCGTCGTCTTGATGAGCACCACGGCGTTGAAGTACGACGGCTGGCTGCCCGGTGCCACGCCCCACGGCTCGGTCTCGTACACCGGGGAGACCGCCTTGACCCGCAGGCCGGGGGTGTCCTCCAGCGCGTCGACGGCCCCCTGGAGGGTCTCCAGGCGGTTGCCGAGGTTGCTGCCGAGGGAGATCACGGCGCGTTTGGGGTTCGAGAGCGTCACGTCGGCGGCGTCAACCTGCTCCACCACCGAGGCGGGCACCGGCTGTACGGTCGGGTCACTGCTGCTCATACTCGGCTCCGAGTGATGGTGATGGTCACGTCGTCGAAGGGGACGGTGATCGGCGCGTCCGGCTTGTGCACCACCACCTCCACTTCCTGCACGCCCGCGTGCTTGAGGCACTGGTCGGCGATGCGCTCGGCCAAGGTCTCGATGAGGTCGACGGGCTCGCCCTCCACGACGGCCACCACCTCCTCGGCCACGACCCCGTAGTGCACGGTCTTCGCTAGATCATCGGAGGCGGCCGCCTGGCGGGTGTCGAGGCCGAGGACCAGGTCGACGATGAAGGTCTGGCCTTCCTCGCGCTCACGGGGGAAAACCCCGTGGTGGCCCCGGGCCTTCAGCCCACGCAGCGCGACACGATCCACGCGAATCACTCCCACTGGTCCACGGCACCTCTGGCGCCACTGATCGTCGGTTCCGGGCAGGCGCCGGAGCGATCCGGCAACACTGCCCCGCCATCGAATCTACCTTCGAGCACCGACAGTCCTCGCCCACGGGGGCTATGGACAAGACCCCGACCTGCTGCTAGGCGCGGCGCACCCCGCGGGCCGGGAGATCGTCCGCGCGGCCTCTTACCCCCCTGCCCACGCCCCACCCCTACCCGTGCCGCACTTGGCTCGAACGGGTGCGCCCCCGCCCGGACGGCTGACGCCCGCCGCTGACGCTTTGCGCAGGCCATCGCCGTGAGCGCAAGGGCGGGCGGCCATGGCAAGGCTCACACGCCGCCCCGCCCGGCCCTGAGGAGATGCCCTTGCTCCTGGGACGGCCCGCTCGGCGGGCGTAGGCACCCGGCACGCACGAGGACGTGCTCACAGGGCGTCCTCGTCGCCCTCGCCCTCCCCTTCCTCGTCCTCCTCGTCCTCGCGGTCCGCCAGCACCGGCGAGCCGTGGTGCGACCACACCCGCCAGCCGTCCTCCGTGCGACGGAAGACGTTGGTCGCGACGACCAGCTGGCCGATCAGCGGCCCCACCGAGCCGTCGTCCTCGGCGGGGCCGCCGCTGAGGATGTTCTCGGTACAGGTCACCAGCGCGGTGTCGCCGATGACATCGATCTCGACGTCCGTGAGGAAGAACTGGATGTACTCGGTGTTCGCCATGATCAGGGCGTACGAGCGGAGCACCTCGCCGCGCCCGCGCAACACCGGCCAGCCGGGGTGGACCACACTCACCTGACCGTCCAGCCACAGCTCGGACAGCGCTTCGTGATCGCCGCGCTCGATGGTCTCGTACAGGGTCGTGTTCGCCTGCTCGACCAGCTCGATGTCCGTCCGTGGGCCCAAGCCGCTCACACCGCTCCCGTCGTGGTCGCCGTCGTCCCGTCCGTCGTGCCCGCGGCGGCCGTACCGGCCGCGTCCCCCTTGGCGGACGCCGCCGCACCCTCCACGGCACGGGCCACCCGTACCGCGTCCGCGCTCGCCCTGACCTCGTGCACCCGCACCGCCCAGGCCCCCTCTCGCGCCACCATCGCCGATACCGCCGCCGTCGCGGCGTCCCGCTCCCGGGCCGGCGGCGGGGCGGCTCCCTCGCCGCCTGCCAGCACCCTGCCCAGGAACCGTTTCCTCGAAGCCGCCACCAGCAGCGGCCGGCCCAGTGCCCGCAGCCGCGCCAGTTGGGCGACCAGCGCCAGGTCGTGCCCGGCTTCCTTGGCGAAGCCCAGTCCCGGGTCGATGACGATCCGGTCCGGGTCGATGCCGCCGGACACCGCGCGGTCCATGGCCTGCCCGAGCTCCTCGACGACCTCCGCGACCACGTCCCCGTAGACGGCGCGGTTGTTCATGTCGATGGACTGGCCGCGCCAGTGCATCACGACGAACGGGACGTGGTGGGCGGCCACCACCGGCACCATCGCCGGGTCGGCGGCGCCCGCGCTGACGTCGTTGACCAGCCGCGCCCCGGCCTGGACCGCCTGCTCGGCGACCGACGCGCGCATGGTGTCCACGGAGACCACCACTCCGGCCGCGGCCAGCTCCCGGACGACCGGGACGACCCGGCGCAGCTCCTCGGCCTCGTCCACCCGCGCCGCGCCCGGCCGGGTCGACTCGCCGCCCACGTCGACGATGTCGGCGCCCTGCGCCACGAGGTCGAGACCGTGTTTGACGGCGAGTTCGGTGTCGAACCATTCGCCGCCGTCGGAGAACGAATCGGGCGTCACGTTCACGACGCCCATCACCGCGCAGCGGTCCCAGTCCGGCAGTCCGGCCACCCGGCCACGCAAGGTACTCATGGCACCAGCGTAGGCCGTGTGCCGACCGGCCGGATTGCGGCCGTCGCGTGCGGGTACGCACCCGCCGCCGGGCCCTCGTGGCGCGGGGCGGGCGCCCTGCTCAGGCGGCCGGGCCGGGGCCCGTCAGGCCGCCCGCTCGACCGCACCCGCCGTGTGGACCGGCTCCACCGTATGCACGCACGGCCGGGGCTCGGCGGCGTTCGCGCGGCGCAGTACGCGCGGCAGGCGCAGCTCCAGATAGCCCTCGGCCTGCAGCGCCGCCAGACCGATGCGCGGGATGTCACGGCTGTTGCGGAAGACCACGAAGCGGGGCTCCCAGCGTGGCCGGAACTTGTCGTTGAACTTGTAGAGCGACTCGATCTGGTACCAGCGGGACAGGAAGATCAGCATGCCTCGCCAGACCCGGATGACCGGACCGGCCCCGAGCTTCTCACCTCGTTCCAGGGAGGAGCGGAAGACCGCGAAGTTCAGCGACACCTCCTTGATGCCGAGGTCGGGTGCGGCCTGCAGCGCGGCGACGATCAGCAGCTCGTTCATGCCGGGGTCGGCGCCGCGGTCACGCCGCATCAGCTCCAGGGAGATCCCGTTGTCGCCCCACGGCACGAAGTGCTGCATCGCCTTCAGATCGCCGTAGGGGCCCGGCTCCTCGCCCTCGGCGACGGGCAGATGCGCGGTGGCGATCACCGCGTCGCCGTCGGCCACGGCGTCGATCCGGCCCAGCGCCATGGAGAAGCCGCGCTCGGTGTCGGTGTCCCGCCAGGCGTTCGCGGCCTGCTGGATCCGGGCCAGCTCGGCCGGGTCCAGATCGCGCACCCGCCGCACCCGCGTCTCGTAGCCGTTGCGCTCGATGCGCTTGACCATCTGCCGCACGTTGCGCATCGCGCGCCCGGAGAGGGTGAAGTCGGCCACGTCCACGATGGCCTCGTCGCCGAGCTCCAGGGCGTCCATACCGGTCTCCCGGGTCCACACCTGGCCGCCGGTCTCGCTGCAGCCGGTGACCGCCGGCGTCCAGGAGTGCGCCCGCGCCTCCTCCATGAAGCGCTCGATGGCGCCCGGCCAGGCCTCGACGTCCCCTATCGGGTCGCCGCTGGCGAGCATCACGCCGGAGATGACCCGGTAGCAGACCGCGGCCTTGCCCGACGGGGAGAAGACCGCGCCCTTGTCCCGGCGCAGCGCGAAGTAGCCGAGCGAGTCCCGGCCGCCGTGCCGGGCGAGCAGCTCGCGCAGCCGCCGCTCGTCCTCGTCGGTCAGCCGGGCCGCCGGGTGCTCGGGGCGGAAGGCGAGGTACGCGGTGGTGGCCACGGTCAGCAGGCCCAGCGCGCCGAGCGAGTAGCCGACGGTGTAGTCGACCTGGTGGGTGTAGCCGACCGGGCCCTCGAAGCCGAACAGGCCCCACAGGACGTGCTGGGCGCGCTCCCAGAAGGACGGCGAGCCGACGATCTTGTGGGGGTGGGAGCTGACGATCACCATGCCGATGGCGAAGCCGGCGCCGCCGAGGACGACGAGGTTGGCCACCGCCTTCCAGCGGCTGCGGGGGTCGGGCAGTGCCGCGAACTCCCGCCGGTGCCACACCAGGAACACCAGCAGCGCCAGCGAGAGCAGCGCTCCGAAGACGGAGTGGCGGTACACCAGCTGAGCGGCGATCCCCACCGGCAGCAGCGCCACGGCCGCACCCCAGGCCCGCCGCTTACGCCGTTTGAGTCCATGGGCCAGCAGGAGCAGCAGGATGCCGACGACGATGGAGGCGGCGGCCGCCAGCGGGCTCACCGCGCCCGGCAGCACCTCGGCAAGGGCGTGCACCCGGCTGTGCCGGAACCTGGGGAACACCCCGGCGGCCAGGTTCAACAGGCCGACGACCACTCCGGCCGTTCCGACGACCCCCGGCACCGACTCCGGTCGCGGGCCACGGAGCCAGCGTGGCGTGCGCCACGCAACCTTCCCCGACTTTTCGCCATCTAGCCTGTCAGACATCACTTTCCCGTCGCCCCGGTCGAGAGAACGTGCGAGCCTTGTCGCAGCATCTGGACTTTTTGCGCCCTGTATGACGGCGTTTCAGGGCTCGGGGTTCCCATAGCGGCAGGGGATGGCCCGGCCGCCCGGAAGAAAGCACCTCATGGGTCTCACCAGCAAGAAAGTGCTGCTTCTTGCCGTCCTCGTCGCGGTGGCACTTTTCATCCTCACCATCTGGCTCTGGCCGCGCCTGTCCAAGGGGAACTGGCGCGCGGTCCTGGGACGCGTCGGACTCCTGCTGGCGACCCAGCTCTCCGTGTTCGCGGCGGTCGGCCTGTCCGCCAACAATTCCTTCGGTTTCTACGCGTCCTGGGCCGACCTCTTCGGCCAGGAGCAGGAGCCGGGTGTGGTGACGAACTACCAGACCGGGCCGAACGGCACCAAGCTGCGGATGCTGGGGACCGAGCGCATCAGCGTCCAGAACGGCTCCCGGCCCGCGGCCGCCGGCCGGATCGACAAGGTGCTGATCCAGGGCGAGCATTCCAAGATCGCCAGCCCCGCATTCGTGTATCTGCCGCCGCAGTACTTCCAGAAGAAATACGCGAAGAAGAAATTCCCGGCGGCGCTGGTGCTCACGGGCTACCCCGGCACGGCGGAGGCCCTGTACAAGAAGCTGCATTTCCCGCAGACCCAGCACGAGCTGCTCAAACAGCGCAAGATGCAGCCGACCGTGCTGGTGATGATGCGGCCGACCGTGGCGCCGCCCCGCGACACCGAGTGCGTCGACATACCGAACGGCCCGCAGACCGAGACGTTCTTCACCAAGGACCTGCGCACGGATATCGCCGGGCACTACCGAATAGGCCGCGAGGCCAAGAACTGGGGAGTCATGGGCGACTCCACCGGTGGCTACTGCGCACTGAAGATGACCATGCGCCACCCCGAGGCGTACTCCACCGCGGTCTCCCTCTCCGGCTCCTACAAGGCGCCGCTGGACGCCACCACCGGCCCCCTCTTCGGCGGCAGCAAGCGGCTGGAGCTGGAGAACAACCTGCTGTGGCGGCAGCGCAACATGCCCGCCCCGCCGGTGAACCTGCTGGTCACCAGCAGCAAGCAGGGCGAGAGCAACTACCGGCACACGCTGCGCTTCATCGAGGAGACGAAGTCGCCCACCCGCATCTCGTCGATCATCCTCGACAGCGGTGGCCACAACTTCAACACCTGGCGCCGCGAGATCCCGGCGGCCCTGGAGTGGATGGGCAGCCGTCTGAAGGCCTGACGGCAGCGGCCGTCGCGGCGGAACACGTCCCCGCCGCGACGGAATCGCCCCCGGGGCGTCAGCGCGCCAGTATCAGGCTCATGGCCTCGGCCCGCGTCGCCGCGTCCCGCAGCTGACCGCGGACGGCCGACGTCGTGGTCTTGGCACCCGGCTTCCGCACCCCGCGCATTGTCATGCACATGTGCTCGCACTCGATGACGACGATCACGCCGCGCGGCTCCAGGATCTCCATCAGGGAGTCCGCGATCTGCGTCGTCAGCCGCTCCTGGACCTGCGGACGGCGGGCGAAGACATCGACCAGCCGGGCCAGCTTGGACAGGCCGGTGATCTTGCCGTCGGTGGACGGGATGTAGCCGACGTGCGCCACACCGACGAACGGCACCAGGTGGTGCTCGCAGCTGGAGACCAGCTCGATGTCCTTGACCAGCACCATCTCGTCATGGCCCAGGTCGAAGGTGGTCGTCAGCACGTCCTCCGGCTTCTGCCACAGGCCGGCGAAGATCTCCTTGTACGCCCGTGCCACCCGCGCCGGCGTCTCCAGCAGCCCCTCGCGGTCCGGGTCCTCGCCCACCGCGATGAGCAGCTCGCGAACGGCGTTCTCCGCACGCTTCTCGTCGAACGTGCCGATCTTGCCGTCGACGTCCAGCGTCACAGGGTCGGTCATGTGGTGCCTCGTTCCTTCTGCGCCCGCTCAGCAGCGCGGGTGGAATCGCGAAATGCCGCGCCCCCCAGGCTAAACCTGAGGGGCGCGGCATTTATTCCGGGGGCCGGATGGCCCGGGGAAGATCAGCTCTCCGTGCGCGGCTCCTCGGGAGCCTCCGCCTTCTCCGTCGAGACGGTGGCCGTCGTCGTCACGGAGCCGTTGGCCGGGGCCAGCTCCTTGGGCGACAGCACCGGCGGGCGGCTGGAGGGCGTACGACGCGACGAGCCGGTCCACGCCGGGCGAGCCGGGCGCTTGACCACGTGCTTGAAGAGCTCGGCGATCTCCTCCTTGTTGAGCGTCTCCTTCTCCAGGAGCGTCAGCACGAGGTTGTCGAGGATGTCGCGGTTCTCGACCAGGATCTCCCACGCCTCGTTGTGCGCGGTCTCGATCAGCTTCTTGACTTCCTCGTCGACCAGCGCGGCGACCTCTTCGGAGTAGTCGCGCTGGTGACCCATCTCACGGCCCAGGAAGGGCTCGGAGTTGTCGGTGCCGAACTTGATCGCGCCGAGCCGCTCGGTCATGCCGTACTGCGTGACCATCGCGCGGGCCGTGGCCGTGGCCTTCTCGATGTCGTTCGCGGCACCGGTGGTCGGGTCGTGGAAGACCAGCTCCTCCGCCGCGCGGCCGCCCAGCATGTACGCCAGCTGGTCGAGCATCTCGTTGCGGGTGGTGGAGTACTTGTCCTCGTCGGGCAGGACCATGGTGTAGCCCAGGGCCCGGCCGCGGGACAGGATCGTGATCTTGTGGACCGGGTCGGAGTTCGGTGAGGCCGCCGCGACCAGGGCGTGTCCGCCCTCGTGGTACGCGGTGATCTTCTTCTCCTTCTCGGACATGATCCGGGTCCGCTTCTGCGGGCCGGCCACGACGCGGTCGATCGCCTCGTCCAGGAAGTGGTTGTTGATCAGCTTCTCGTCGCTCCGGGCCGTCAGCAGCGCGGCCTCGTTCAGGACGTTCGACAGATCGGCACCGGTGAAGCCGGGGGTGCGCTTGGCGACGGCCGAGAGGTCGACGTCCGGCGCGACCGGCTTGCCCTTCTGGTGGACCTTGAGGATCTCCAGACGGCCCTGCAGGTCCGGGCGGTCGACGGCGATCTGCCGGTCGAAGCGGCCGGGGCGCAGCAGCGCCGGGTCGAGGATGTCCGGACGGTTCGTGGCGGCGATCAGGATGACGCCGCCCTTGACGTCGAAGCCGTCCATCTCGACCAGGAGCTGGTTGAGGGTCTGCTCGCGCTCGTCGTGGCCACCGCCCAGGCCCGCACCGCGGTGCCGGCCGACGGCGTCGATCTCGTCGACGAAGACGATCGCCGGGGCGTTCGCCTTGGCCTGCTCGAAGAGGTCACGGACCCGGGAGGCACCGACACCGACGAACATCTCGACGAAGTCGGAGCCGGAGATCGAGTAGAACGGGACGCCCGCCTCGCCGGCGACGGCGCGCGCCAGCAGCGTCTTGCCCGTTCCGGGCGGGCCGTACAGCAGCACGCCCTTGGGGATCTTGGCGCCGACGGCCTGGAACTTGGCCGGTTCCTGCAGGAACTCCTTGATCTCGTGGAGCTCCTCGACGGCCTCGTCCGACCCGGCGACGTCGGCGAACGTCGTCTTGGGGGTGTCCTTGGTGATCAGCTTCGCCTTCGACTTCCCGAAGTTCATCACCCGGGAGCCGCCGCCCTGCATCTGGTTCATCAGGAACAGGAAGACGACCACGATGAGGACGAAGGGGAGCAGCGAGAGCAGCACACCGACGAACGGGTTCTGCTTCGACGGGGAGACGGTGTACCCGTCCTTGATTTCGCCGGTCTGGTACTTGGCCTGCAGGTTCTTCGCCAGATCGACGCCCTGGTCGCCGATGTAGCTTGCCTGGATCTTGTTGGAGCCGTCGACCTTGTTGGAGCCGGACAGCTCGACCTTGATCTTGTTCTCGTCACCGGTCGTCAGCTCGGCGGACTTCACCTTGTTGTCAGCGATCGCCTTGACGACCTGACCGGTGTCCACCGTTTTGTAGCCGCCGGACGAGCCGACGACCTGCATCAACACGACCACGGCGAGGACGGCCAGCACGATCCACATGACCGGCCCACGGAAGTATCGCTTCACGTCCATCCATACGGAGCCGTCAACGGCCCCGTCCCTCCTGCCACAGTGAGGCACAACGCCCTCTGAGGGCTGGTCGTGCGTACGGTGTATTACTGGCCCGAAAAAGAACTGCCTTCGGACGGTACCCCAGCATTGTCACCCGGCGCCTGCGCCGGGAGTGAACATGCAGCCGAGGATTCCGCTCACCCTGCTCCAACGGCGGGAGACCCGAAAGGGTTCCCGCCGGTCGGAAGTGACGGTCTCAGCCGCCGTAGACGTGCGGGGCGAGGGTGCCGACGAAGGGCAGATTGCGGTACTTCTCCGCGAAGTCCAGGCCGTAGCCGACGACGAACTCGTTGGGGATGTCGAAGCCGATCCACTTCACGTCGATGGCGACCTTGGCCGCGTCCGGCTTGCGCAGCAGCGTGCACACCTCCAGGGAGGCGGGCTCGCGCGAGCCGAGGTTGGACAGCAGCCACGACAGCGTCAGACCGGAGTCGATGATGTCCTCGACGATCAGGACGTGCTTGCCCTTGATGTCGGTGTCCAGGTCCTTGAGGATGCGGACCACACCGGAGGACTGGGTGCCCGCGCCGTAGGAGGACACGGCCATCCAGTCCATCGTGACGGGGGTGGACAGCGCACGCGCCAGATCCGCCATCACCATCACGGCGCCCTTGAGGACACCGACGATGAGCAGGTCCTTGCCCGCGTACTCCGCGTCGATCTTCGCAGCCAGCTCCGCCAGCTTCGCGTCGATCTCTTCCTTGGTGATGAGTACCGACTGAAGGTCGGCGCCCATGTCCTTGTCGTCCACCCGTGCCACTCTCGCTCGGTTCGGTGTTCACGCCAGTCGTGAGACTGCAGAAGTCGTGGGACTTCACAGGCCGGGGAGCTTCTGCGGCTCAGCCCTGCCGAATGACCAGTCTGCCACCCTGCCGGCGGACACCCACGCGCCCGGGGAGGTTGATGGCCCCCTGCCCCCGCCAGGCGGTGATCAGCCGGTCCACTTCCTCGATGTGGCGGGCGAAGAGCGAACCGGCCGGGGAGCCGGCGGCGATGACCGCCCGGCGCAGCACCCGGCGGCGGACCGCGGGCGGCAGGGCGAACAGGGCGGCGACGTCGAGGGTGCCGGAGTCGTCGAGGACCGTGCCCTCGGCCGCGGCGGCCCAGGCGTCCAGCGCGTCGGCGTCGTCGCGGGAGAGCTGGGCGGTACGGGCCAGCGCCTCGACGACGCCCTTGCCCAGCGCCTTCTCCAGGGCGGGCAGCCCTTCGTGGCGCAGCCGTGAGCGGGTGTAGGCGGGATCGGCGTTGTGCGGGTCGTCCCAGACGGGCAGCGACTGGATCAGGCAGGCCTTGCGGGCGGTCTGGCGGTCCACGTCCAGGAAGGGGCGACGGTAGCGGCCGCCCGTCCCGGAGCTCGCGGCCATCCCGGAGAGCGAGCGGGTGCCGGAGCCGCGGGCGAGACCGAGGAGCACCGTCTCGGCCTGGTCGTCGCGGGTGTGGCCGAGGAGGATCGCGGCGGCGCCGTGGCGCTCGGCGGTGGCGTCGAGGGCGGCGTAGCGGGCGTCCCGGGCGGCGGCCTCGGGGCCTCCCTCGCGGCCCACGGTGACGGCGACGACCTCTACGGGGTCGAGCCGCAGGGCCCGCAGCCGCAGGGCGACCTCGGCGGCGCGGAGGTCGGAGCCCTCCTGAAGGCCGTGGTCGACGGTGACGCCCCCGGCGCGGACGCCCAGCTTGGGGGCCTCGAAAGCGAGAGCGGAGGCGAGCGCCATCGAATCGGCGCCGCCGGAGCACGCGGCGAGCACGAGCGGGGGCTCGTGCCGGTCCTGTGCGCAGTGGTGGGTGAGCACGTCGTGGAGTACGCGGCGGACCGCCAGGCGTATCGCGGCGACCGCTGGATGGGGACCCATGTCCGTTTCCAATCGTTCAGCTGGGGAGCCTCAGCCGGTGAGGGCGTTTTCGTCACACAGAGTGCCTAGATGGTGACAGAGGCGAGCGGTTCCCCGAGCATTGCACGCCTATCCATCGCCAACGGTCCCTCAGACGGGTGATTGAAGGGGCGCTCTTCTGCCACGCGGCGTGCCCAGCTCACAACGTTCCTCTACGGTGCCCCGTCCGCCTTGCGGTGCACCCGCGCGATCCAGTCCGCCGGTTTGGCGATCTCTTGTTTGGTGGGGAGCGTGTTCGGCGATGTCCAGATCCGGTTGAAGCCGTCCATGCCGACCTCCTCCGCGACCGCACGCACAAAGCGCTCGCCGTCGCGGTATTGCCGCAGCTTGGCGTCCAGACCGAGCAGTTTACGCAGCGCCAGGTCGAGCCGGCCGGCACCGCTGGCCCGCCGCTTTTGGAACTTCTCCCGGATCTCGGCGACCGAGGGCACGACATCGGGCCCCACGCCATCCATCACATAATCCGCGTGCCCCTCCAGAAGGGACATCACGGCCGTCAACCGCCCGAGGATCTCGCGCTGCGCGGGTGTCTGTACGAGATCCACGAGCGAGCGGCCCTCCTCGCCCTCCTCGCCCTCGGGCTTGGCGCCGGCCAGCGACTGGGCGGCCTCGCGCAGCCGCTCCAGGAGGGTGCCCGGATCGATGTCGGTCTCACCGAGGAACGACTGGATCTCGCCCTCGATGTGGTCGCGCAACCACGGGACGGCGGTGAACTGGGTGCGGTGGGTCTCCTCGTGGAGGCACACCCACAGCCGGAAGTCGTGCGGTTCGACCTCCAGCTCGCGCTCCACATGGACGATGTTCGGCGCCACGAGCAGCAGCCTGCCGCCCTGGGCCGCGGCCGGCAGGCTCCGGGAGGCCGGCGCGAACGTCTCGTACTGGCCGAGGACCCGCGACGCCAGGAACGACAGCAGCATGCCCAGCTCCACGCCGGTCACCTTGCCGCCGACCGCACCGAGCACCGCGCCCCCGGGGACCGTCGAGCGACGGTCCTCCATCTTGGCCAGCAGCGGCTTGAGTACGGCCCGGAACCCCGCCACGTTGGCCCTGATCCAGCCGGGCCGGTCCACGACCAGCACCGGTGTGTCATGGGGCGTCTCGCCCGTCGCGTCGGGCTGCGCCATCCGGGTGAAGGCGCGCACATGCGCCTCGGAGGCCTTGGCGTGCTTGCGCAGCTCGGCGACGATCGCCCGCGCCTCGTCCCGGCTCACCTCCGGGCCCGGCCGCACGAAACGGGTCGCGGTCGCCACCGCGAGATTCCAGTCGACCATCTCGGCTCCACCGATGCTCGTCATGAGTTCACCGTACGGGGCTGCGGGGATGGCTGGTAAGCCGATCCGCGTTTCGCTGCGCTTTGCCCGCCTCCCACGTTTTTGGCTGCGGCGCCGTGCGCCGTCCCGCCGCTGCGCCTGCGGCGGGCGGGGTCCGCTGCGCGGGGCTTTCGGGGTGCGGTGACGGCCCTGCGGGGCAGGGGTGCGGGACTGCTGCGCTTTACGTCCCACACCCCTGCCCCGCAGGGCCGTCACCTCCCGTGGGTGGGTGGGAAGACAGGCCGGTGGGGGCGTATCGGATCCGTCGGCTACCGGCACACGAAGACCTACGGGCACCCCCACCGGTTCCTCCCACCCACTACGGGAGGGGGCGGGTCTGCGGGGTGGGGTGTCCGGACGTAAAGCGCAGCAGTCCGGACACCCCACCCCGCAGACCCGTCACCGGCAGCCGAAAAGCCCCGCGCAGCGGCAACAGCCCGCCGCAGGCGCAACGGCGACAAACCACCGCGGCGGGACAGCCGACAACGTGGGAAGCAGTCAAGCGCAGCGCCTAGCGGCATCCGCAATTGGCCACCGCCGACGCCAAGTTGTCCAGGGCCCGCTGGGCGCCCTGCGCGTCCGTCGTGCCGGATGTCATGAAGGCGAAGACCAGGAGGCGGCCGTCGGCGTCGACGACGGTTCCGGCGAGGGTGTTCACGCCGGTGAGGGTGCCGGTCTTGGCGCGTACGGCGCCGGCGCCGGCGCTCTGGCCCGCGTAGCGGTTGCTGAGGGTGCCGGTGAACGCGGCCACCGGCAGGCCGGTGACCACCGTGCGCAGGGCGGAGTGGTCGGGGGCGGAGGCCGTCAGCAGGAGGCGGGAGAGCAGGGCGGCGCTGACCCTGTCGGCGCGGTCCAGGCCGCTGCCGTCGGCGAAGACGGCGCCGGAGAGGGGGAGGCGGAGGCGGGCCAGTGCGGTGCGTACGGCCTTGCCCGCGCCGGCGAAGCTGGCCGGCTGGCGGGAGCCGATGGCGGCCTGGCGGGCCAGCGCCTCGGCGATGTCGTTGTCGGAGTAGGTGAGCATCCGCTCCACGAGGGCGGAGAGCGGCAGGGAGTGGACGGTGGCGAGGCGGTCGGGCCGCGCGGGGGCCTTGGCGGCCGAGGGCTCGCCGTCGACGGAGATGCCGCGCCGGCGCAGGAGGTCGGCGAAGGTGCGGGCGGTGGCGTCGGCCGGGTCCGCCTCACGCGGTGCGGGGCCGTGCTCGCTGTCGTCCAGGCGCGCCTCGTCGGCCATCAGCGCGGTGACCGGGGCGAGGTTCTCGTTGGGGCCGATGGGGTGCTCGACGGGGCCCGAGTAGGCGGAGGCGTCGTAGCCGAGACTGATCTTGGTCAGGTGGCGGTGCCGGAGGGCGCGGGCGGTGGCGTCGGCGAGGGTCCGCAGGTTCGCGGGCTGGTCGGCGGTGCTCTGCCGGGGGGCGCGGGCGGTGAGGGTGGGGTCGCCGCCGCCCACGAGCACGATGCGGTTCCTGCCGCCCATGACGACGGTGGTGTCGATGCGGTGATCGGGGCCGCGGGTGGCGAGGGCCGCGACCGCGGTGGCGATCTTGACGGTGGACGCCGGGGTGGCGGCCTTGGTCTGGCCGGCGCCGAAGACCTCGCGGCCCGCGGCCACGTCGAGGACGGAGGCGGTGCGCAGCGGGCCCAGCGCAGGGTCCTCCAGCAGCGGGTCGAGGGCGTCGCCCAACCCTTCGCTCGTGGGAACGGGGGCGGCGCCGCGGCCGCCCGCGGCACCGGTCGTGGGGCCGCCGAGCGCGGGCAGCACCGGCGGTGCGCTGGGCCGGGAACCGGGGTCCGCGGCGTGATGCTCGCCACTGGCGCCGTCCATCACGGCCGCCTCCGCGCGCTCGGCCGTACGCTGACCGGAGTCCCACGGGCCGGCCGCCGCCACCGCGGCGATCGCGACCGCCAGCCCGGTGGCTGCGGAGACCGCCGTCAGCTGCCAGGTTTGCTGGGTGTGGCGCGGTATGGCCTGCCAGGCCTGCCGCGCGGCGTCGGCCGCCGCCTGGGCGCGCTGCCCCGCCGCGCGGGTCGCCGCCCGCGCGGAGCGCTGCACCGACTGCCATCTGACCTGCCATGTCCTGGTCTCCGGCACCTCGGACCAGCCCCTTTCGCCACCACACACCTGCGTGGGGGACACTTAATCACCAGACGTATGTGTTGATCATGGAGGAGCCACCCGTGGAGTTCGACGTCACCATCGAGATCCCGAAGGGTTCGCGGAACAAGTACGAGGTGGACCACGAGACCGGTCGGATCCGCCTGGACCGTCGACTCTTCACCTCGACCAGCTACCCGGCCGACTACGGCTTTGTCGAGAACACCCTGGGCGAGGACGGCGACCCGCTGGACGCCCTCGTCATCCTGGACGAGCCGACCTTCCCCGGCTGCCTCATCAAGTGCCGCGCCATCGGCATGTTCCGTATGACGGACGAGGCCGGCGGCGACGACAAGCTGCTGTGCGTCCCGGCGTCCGACCCGCGGGTGGAGCACCTGCGCGACATCCACCACGTGTCGGAGTTCGACCGCCTGGAGATCCAGCACTTCTTCGAGGTCTACAAGGACCTGGAGCCCGGCAAGTCCGTCGAGGGCGCCAACTGGGTCGGCCGCGCCGAGGCCGAGGCCGAGATCGAGGCCTCCTTCAAGCGCCTCGAGGCGCAGGGCGGCGCGCACTGACGCGCTGATTTTCCTACGCGAACGGGCGGCACCCAGTCGGGTTGCCGCCCGTCGTGCGTGAGGGGTGCGTGCTAGAAGCCGCGGGTGCGCTTGGCCGCGCGGCGGCCGCCGGCCTCCTCCTGGATGGTGGGTGCGCGCAGGAACAGCCGGGCGACCTCGGCGCCGAGGTTGACCCCCACGGCGATGGCCAGCGCCAGCGAAGCGGCCTGGACCAGGGACGTCAGGCCCTGCGGCAGGTGGCCCTGGGCGAAGTTGAGCAGGCCGAAGTACGTGGCGCTACCGGGCAGCAGCGGGCCGATGGCGGCGGTGACGTACGGCAGCGCGGACGCATAGCGGTAGCGGGAGAGCAACTGGCCGAAGAGGCCGACCAGTCCGGCCGCGATGGCGGTGGCGGGCACCGGATTGATGCCCGCGACGTAGACCAGCGCGCCGTAGACCACCCAGGCGACGCCTCCGTTCAGGGTCGCGAAGGCGACGGTGGAACGTTCCTGCTGAAGCAGCACGCAGAACGCCAGCGCCAGCAGCATCGACGCGATGATCTGCACCAGCGGCTCGTTGTAGATGCCCAGTGCCTGCTCGGGGTCGATCCGCTTGAGTCCCGGGTTCAGCTGCAGGCCGATGTAGAGCACGCTGAGCACGCCGACGACGATGCCGACGATGAGGTAGCCGACCTCCAGCAGGCGGGCGGCGGCGGTGATGTAATAGCCGGTCAGCCCGTCGTGGACGCCGGCGACCAGCGCCCGCCCCGGGATCAGGGCGAACAGCCCACCGGTGATGACCGCGGACGCCTGCACATTGGCGTGGGCCAGGCCGAAGGCGACGCCCACGGCGGCCGGCGGCATCGCCGCGACCACGAACTGGTAGAACTCCGGCAGGCCGCGCCCGGACGCGAGCCAGGCCAGCCGGTCGCCGAGCATCGAGCCCACCGCGGCCGCGAGGAACACCAGCGCCGTACCGCCGACCAGCATGGACGCGGCACCGGACAGCAGGCCGGAGGCCACCGTCAGTGCCCAGCTCGGGTAGGGGTGGCGGTTACGGCGGATCTCGGCGAGACCGCGGTAGGCCTCTTCGAGGGTGATGCCCTCGGAGGTGATGTCGTCGACGAGCCGGAAGACCGCGGACAGCCGGGTGTAGTCGACGCCGCGGCGGCGCACCGTCCGGCTGGCCGTGACCGGGTCGTCGACCAGTGAGGGCTGGTACGAGATCGACAGCAGGGTGAAGGTGACGGTCGGCTCGACCCGCTCCAGCCCGTAGGCGTGCGCGACACCGAACATGGCGGCCTCGACGTCCTCCGCGCCCTCGCCGCCGGCCAGCAGGATCTCGCCGATACGCAGCGTCAGGTCGAGCACGCGGGGCACGGCCGGGCCGGTCTCCTCGTCGCCGCGCTCCACGCGTTCGGGGACCGGGCGCTCGTGGATCGGCATGCGCAGCATGGTCCGCATGCGGTCCTGCCAAGGGGCTTCCTTGGTGAGGCTGACGGCGGGGATGCCGTGCGGCGGGGTGAACGCCAGACTGAGGGCGGTGGCGCCGACGGGGGCGGGCAGCGGGGTCTGCCCGGTGGTGCTGCCGGGTGGTGCGAAAGCGGAGCCCTCCGGCTCAGTGGGCGCCTCCGGGCGCAGGCCGGTGGGGAGGGCGAACTCGGAGGTGGGGTGCTCCTCCTCGGGTGGCGGGGGCAAGGGGACGCCGAGCGGCGGGGTGAAGGCGGAGTGCGCCTCGTCCGACAGGGGCTTGCGGTCCTCGGGTCCGCCTGTCTGCTCCGATACGTGTGGGTCCGACGCCACAGGTCTTCGCTCCTTGTTGGCCTCCTGGGGGGTGGTCAAGGACACGATGCCTGATGCCGCGTCGGCGCGCTTGCCCGGGGCGTGCATAGCCGGTCACCGCGCGGTGCCGGGCTGCCCGTGCCCTTGCCGGAGGCGGGTGCGGACGGGCGGGACGGGCCCGCCCGTGGCGGGTCAGCGCTTGGCGTGCCGGCCGCGGCGGGGCTCCGCCGGGGCGCCGTGCGCCCGCGCGGGGCCGGACTCCGCAGCCGGCTGCTCCGTCTTCGCCTTGCCGCGGGCGCGCAGGAACTCGATGGCGATCGGGATCACGGAGATCAGCACGATCGCGACCAGCATCATCTCGATGTTCTTGTGGACGAACTCGATGTTCCCGAGCAGCGCGCCGAGCAGGGTGACGCCGGCGCCCCACAGCGTGCCGCCGATGATGTTGAAGGTGATGAAGGAGCGGTAGTTCATCCGGCTCACACCGGCGACGATCGGCGTGAAGGTCCGCACGATCGGCACGAAGCGGGCCAGGATCAGCGACTTGGGGCCGTACTTCTCGAAGAAGTCGTGCGCCTTCTCGACGTTCTCCTGCTTGAACAGGCGGGAGTCGGGGCGCTTGAAGAGCGCGGGCCCGACCTTCCGGCCGAAGAGATAGCCGGCCTGGTCGCCCAGGACGGCGGCCAGCACGACCAGCGAGCACACCAGCCACAGCGGCTTGTCCAGCTTGTTCGTGGTCACCAGCAGACCGGTGGTGAACAGCAGCGAGTCGCCCGGCAGGAAGAAGCCGATCAGCAGGCCGGACTCCGCGAAGACGATGACCAGGACGCCGATCAGGCCGAATGTCGCGATCAGATAGTCCGGGTCCAGCCACTGGGGGCCGAGCGCGAGAGTATTCACGGGGTGAAGGCTCCTGGGTCGAGGGCGCCGGATCGTGCGAGCGACGGGGTTGCAGGCGCGTGTGCGGCCCAAAACTATCAACGCCGCGCGGCCCCCCGTGGTTCCAGGCGTGCCTCGCCGGCCTCCACCCGACCGCTCCCCGACCGCTGGCCGAGCCCCCGGGGCCGGGTGATGCTGGCCACAAGGAGGTGCGCACCCATGGGTATCGACGACTACGGCGGTGGGCAGCACGAGCAGTCGGACGTCCTGGTCGTGACGACCAACGACGTGCCGGGGTTTCACGTGGATCGGGTGATCGGCGAGGTCTTCGGGCTGACCGTGCGCTCCCGCCACCTCGGCAGCCAGATCGGCGCGGGCCTTAAGTCGCTGGTCGGCGGCGAGCTGCGGGGGCTGACCAAGACCCTCGTCGAGACCCGCAACCAGGCGATGCAGCGGCTGGTGGAGCAGGCCCGCTCGCGCGGCGCGAACGCGGTGCTGATGTTCCGCTTCGATGTCACGGAGGCCGCCGACGTGGGCACCGAGGTGTGCGCCTACGGGACGGCCGTGGTGATCGCGCCGAAGAGCTGAGCCCGGTCGGCGGCCCGCCCGTACGGGCCGGAGGCGGTCCCCCGGCCCGTACGGATCACCGGTGGCGGGCGGCGTTGGCGACGATCGCGTCGCGCAGGTAGACCGCGAGACCGGGCCTGATCGCCTCGTAGGTCGCCGTGAAGCGCTCGTCGGCGACGTACATCTCGCCGAGGCAGGTGTGGAACTCGTGGCTGCACGTGTAGTACGCGCCGTCCATGAACCGGCGGTGCTCCTCCGCCACGTCCATCGCCGCCTCGGAGCCGGCCGGCACCCCCTGTGCGAGCAGGTCGGCCATCTTGCGGTGGATGGCGTCGAACTCCGCCGCCAGCCGCTTCCAGTCGTCCTTGGTGTACGTGGCCGCCCGGCGCTGCGACTCCTTGTAGGCGTCGGTGTGCCCCCAGCGCTCCTCGACCTCCTCCGCGTACTGGTCGGGGTCGAAGTCCCCGAAGGCCTCGAACTTCTCCTCCGGGGTGAGGTTGATGCCCATCCTGCGTGCCTCCATCGCGTGTTCGACGGCCGCGGCCATCTCCTGGAGTCTGCCGATCCGCGCGGTCAGCAGCTCGTGCTGGCGCCGCAGGTGCTCCTGCGGGTCGGTGTCCGGGTCGTCCAGGAGGGACGCGACCTCTTCGAGCGGAAAGCCGAGCTCCCGGTAGAACAGGATCTGCTGCAGCCGGTCCAGGTCTGCGTCGCCGTAACGGCGGTGACCTGCGTGGTTGCGTTCGCCGGGCAGCAGCAGTCCGATCTCGTCGTAGTGGTGCAAGGTGCGCACCGTCACGCCGGCGAAGGCCGCGACCTGCCCTACCGAATAGCTCACATCCGCTCCCTTCTCGGTACGCCCTCCACGATGTGTCCTCACGCCGCGTGAGGTGCAAGTCCGCATGCTGAAAAATCCGGTGGCGGAGGTATCCGGGGGTGAGATCCTGCCGCCCATGCTGGGGATAACGGATCTGTCCACCTATTTGGTGGGGCTGGCGCTGATCATTCTGCTGCCGGGCCCCAATTCGCTGTACGTGGTGTCGGTGGCGGCCCGGCGCGGGCCCCGGGTGGCGTACCGGGCGGCGGCCGGTGTGCTGTGCGGCGACACGGTGCTGATGACGCTGTCGGCGGGCGGGGTGGCCTCGCTGCTGCAGACCAGTCCGGTGCTGTTCGCCGTCGTCAAGTTCGCCGGCGCGGGCTATCTGACCTGGCTCGCGGTCGGGATGCTGCGCGGCGCCTGGGCGCTGTGGCGCGGCCGGGAGGCGCGCCGGGCCGAGCGGAAGGAGGGGGCGCCCAAGGCGGCGAAGGAGGCCGTCGAGCGGCCGTTCCGCCGGGCGCTCGTGGTCAGCCTGCTCAACCCGAAGGCGATTCTGTTCTTCATCTCCTTCTTCGTGCAGTTCGTGGACCCCTCCTACGCGCACCCGGTGCTGTCGTTCCTGACGCTGGGCGCCTGGGCGCAGCTGTTCAGCTTCACCTACCTGTCGATCCTGATCTTCAGCGGGACGTTCCTGGCGGCGACCTTCCGGCGACGCAGGCGGCTGACGGCCGGACTGTCCGCGGGCGCCGGCGCGGCGTTCCTCGGCTTCGCGGCGAAGCTGTCGCTGGCGAGCGCGGGCTGAGCGGAGCTCTTCGGAGCGGATCGATCCGGGTGCGGGGGGGGGGGGGGGGGGGGGGGGGGGGGGGGGGGGGGGGGGGGGGGGGGGGGGGGGGTGGTTCCGGGTTGGGGAACCGGGGATAGCAAACCCCCCAA
>NZ_JBWKCJ010000003.1:96856-104588 GCF_056436545.1 Streptomyces sp. NPDC043738
ACCCCCCCCCCACACCCCCCCCCCCCCCCCCCCCCCCCCCCCCCCCCCCCCCCCCCTACTCCCCCCCCCCCCCCCCCCCCCCCCCCCCGCCCGTTCGCGCTTCCACTGGGCGAACCCTGGAGGCCGCGCACCCCATACGCCCGTATTGTCGGGTTCCAGGAGGTGCGTCCATGCCCGTCCACGACGTCCACGTCGCCGTCATCTACTACTCGTCGACCGGCACCATCGCCGAGCTCGCCCGGCTGATCGCGGACGCGGCCGAGCACGCCGGAGCCGACGTACGGCTGCGCCGGACGGCGGAACTCGCCCCGCAGACGGCCGTCGACGCCAACCCGGCCTGGGCGGCGAACGCCGCGGCCACCGCGGACATCCTGGAGGCCACCCACGAGGACATGCTCTGGGCGGACGCGGTGGTCCTCGGGACCCCGACCCGCTTCGGCAATGTGTCCTCCCAGCTCAAGCAGTACCTCGACACCCTGGGCGGCCTCTGGCAGCAGGGCAGGCTGGCCGACAAGGTCTACAGCGGCTTCACCGCGAGCGCCACCCGGCACGGCGGCCAGGAGTCCACCCTGCTCGCGCTTTACCAGACGGTGCACCACTTCGGCGGCATCCTCGTCGCCCCGGGCTACACCGACCCGGCGAAGTACACCGACGGCAATCCCTACGGCACCTCCCACGTCGGCGGCCCGGACACCCCGCTCGACGACGACGCGCGCACCGCCGCCCGCATCCAGGCGGAGCGCGTGGTGAAGTTCACCAAAGCCATCAAGCACGGCCTCGCACCGACGAGTTGACGGACAGGGCGACAGATGACTCTGCACAAGGGCGCTTCGGAATCCGACCGCCGGCACACCGGGAACCCGGTCAACCCCTTCTACGGCGAGGCCGACCCGGTCGCCGGCATGGAGACCTCGCCACCCCGGCACACGCTCCCCGACGGCCCCGTCGCCCCGCACACCGCCTATCAGTTCGTGCACGACGAACTGATGCTGGACGGCAACTCCCGGCTGAATCTGGCGACGTTCGTCACGACCTGGATGGAGCCGCAGGCCGGCATCCTGATGGCGGACTGCCGGGACAAGAACATGATCGACAAGGACGAGTACCCGCGCACCGCCGAACTGGAGCGGCGGTGCGTGGCGATGCTCGCCGACCTGTGGCACGCGCCGGACCCGTCCGCCGCCGTCGGCTGCTCCACCACCGGGTCCAGCGAGGCCTGCATGCTCGCCGGCATGGCCCTCAAGCGGCGCTGGATGCAGCGCAACGCGGACCGGTATCCGGGCAGTGCCCGGCCCAACCTCGTGATGGGCGCCAACGTCCAGGTCTGCTGGGAGAAGTTCTGCAACTTCTGGGAGGTCGAAGCGCGCCAGGTCCCCATGGAGGGCGACCGCTTCCACCTCGACGCCGCCTCCGCCGCCGAACTGTGCGACGAGAACACCATCGGCGTGGTCGCGATCCTCGGCTCGACCTTCGACGGCTCCTACGAGCCGGTGGCCGACATCTGCGCGGCGCTCGACGAGGTCCAGGAGAAGAAGGGCTGGGACGTCCCGGTCCATGTGGACGGCGCGTCCGGCGCGATGGTCGCGCCCTTCGTCGACCCGGACCTGGTCTGGGACTTCCGGCTGCCCCGGGTCGCCTCCATCAACACCTCGGGCCACAAGTACGGCCTGGTCTACCCCGGGGTCGGCTGGGCGCTGTGGCGCGATGCCGATGCGCTGCCCGAGGAGCTGGTCTTCCGCGTCAACTACCTGGGCGGCGACATGCCGACCTTCGCGCTGAACTTCTCCCGCCCCGGGGCCCAGGTCGCCGCCCAGTACTACACCTTCCTGCGGCTCGGCCGGAACGGCTACCGCGCCGTACAGCAGGCGACCCGGGACGTGGCCCGATCGACGGCCGAACGCATCGGCTCACTGGGTGACTTCACCCTGCTCACCCGCGGCGACCAGCTGCCGGTCTTCGCCTTCACCACCGCCGCCGACGTCAAGGCGTTCGACGTCTTCGACGTGTCGAGGCGGCTGAAGGAGCGCGGCTGGCTCGTCCCCGCCTACACCTTCCCGCCGCACCGCGAGGACCTCTCCGTCCTGAGGGTGGTCTGCCGCAACGGCTTCTCCCAGGACCTCGCCGACCTGTTCCTGGCGGACCTGGAAGCGCTGCTGCCCGAACTCCGGGCGCAACCGCGCCCGCTGGACCGTCCGGAGTCGATGGCGACCGCCTTCCACCACTGACCTCACGCGCCGCGGCCGTCCAGGGCCAGGCCGAACTCCTCGCCGAGCGCGGCCGCCTGGCCGGGTGTGACCAGGACGTACACCTCGCCGTCGGCGGCGGTGCCCGCACCCGGCAGCACCCGGTGGAAGATCCGTGCGTCCCCGCCCCCGGGCGCCAGCCGGCCGAGGCACGCGAAGACGGTCTGCCGGCTCAGGGACCGGCCGGCGCCGTGCTCGGCGGGCCGGACGATCCGCTCGCCGTCGCGGACGAACTCCAGGCGGTCCCGGCCGCCCTCGCCCCTGATCAGCTCGACGCCACCGACGACCACCAGCCCGCCGGAGCACGCGGCGGCCTCCTCCAGGGTGCTCCGGTAGGACTCCTCCAGGTCGTCGACCTCGTCCGCGTACACGGCGACGGCCGCACCGAACTCGACGAGCACCTCGGCCAGTTCGCCGTCCTCCAGCGGCGCGTCCGCCCAGTCCCGGACCTTCGCGAGCGCCTCCTCGGCCGCCTCCTTCGCCACGATGCCGAGGGCGACCAGACGGGGCGCCACCTCGATGCGCGTAATCGATCGCTTGTTCGTCATGGCGTCATACTGGCAGCCGGCCCGCCGCCAGGGGCCCGACCCGCCGAACCCGGCGCGCGGCCGCCGCGTCACCGCCGAACTTGGCCGAAGGTGCGCCTCTCCCCCAGGCGCACTGTCCGGCGGACCAGGGTCGCCGGGTCCGTCCGGCGGGTCAGGTCCTAGCGCTGGTCCCCGGGGTGGACGCCCTTCGTCGCGTACGGGTTCTCCTGCCCCTCCGCGAGCACCCCCACGAACGGCTCGCCCTCACCCGCGAAGACGTACGCGCCGCCCTCGATGCGCTCGATCAGCCCGCGCGTCCACACCGCGCCGCTGTCCGCGAAGTGCACCCACATGTTCATGATCTCGCCGATATGGCCGAGCTGTCCGGGCCCTTCCTCGGGCGTGTAGTAGTCGGTGACCGTGCCGCGCCACTCCTCCAGGCCCCGCACCCGCTGCCGCAGCAGCGCCAGCGCCTCGTCCCGCGGCAGATCGACGACGAAGCCGATGCCCGCGCTGAGCATGTCGGACTTCTGGTCGTGCTCGGACAGCGCCGTGCGCAGCAGGGCGAAGTACTCCGCCTCGCCCGCGGGGGTCAGCTCGTACTCGGTACGCGGCGGGCCGCCGACGGTGCTGGGCGCGATGTCATGGGCGCGGAGCAGCCCCTGCTTGGCCATCTGCTTGAGCGCGTGGTAGATCGAGCCGGGCTTGGCGTTGGACCACTCGTGGGCGCCCCAGTACTCCAGGTCGTTGCGCACCTGATAGCCGTGCGCCCGCCCGTGCTGCCGCACGGCACCCAATACCAACAGCCGGATCGCCGACATCGTCTCCTCAATCCCTCGCGGCCCCCTGCCGTCAGCCTAGAGCGCGCCGGGACCGCGGGGAGGCGCTACCCCTCCCGCGCCGCCCGCTCCTCGTCCACCAGCGCGAACGCCGTCCTGCCGTCCAGGGACTCGCGGAGGATGTCGGCGTGGCCGGCGTGCCGGGCGGTCTCCTCGATCAGATGCAGCAGCAGCCAGCGGATCGACTGCCGGGCCCGGGGCGGGAACCACGGCGCCTCGGGCAGCGGGAAGGTGTCGTTCAGGCTCGGTACGGAGCGGATGAACTCCTCCGTCCGCCGCGCGACGCCGTCCCAGAACTCCAGCACGCCCGCCGGCGTCTCACCGTCCTCCAGCTGGAAGCTCAGGTGCCAGGTGTCCTGGTTCCGCTCGATGGAGCGCGGCCGCTCCTGCGCGGTCTCGATCCAGCCCTGCTCGGTCTCCGCGACGTGCTTGAGCAGCCCGGCCAGCGACAGCTCACTGGCGCTCGGCCGCTTCGCCGCCTGCTCGTCGGTCAGCCCGAGGACCGCCCGTCGCAGCCCGCCGCGCTGGGCCTCCAGGAAGGACAGCAGCGCGCCGGTCTCGTCGCCGTGGGCCTCGGCAAGGACGTGAGTGGGCATGGGGTCCGCCTTTCGTGACATCCCGGGCGGCCGGCCGTCTCGCCGCCGCCCTTTCCGACCTCACACACGCTACGAGCCCTTGCGGTCAGCTTCTGTCCGCGATCCGCGACCGGTAGGCCCGATCAGAACGGGAACTGCGAGCGCCCGTGCTGAATGGAGATCCACTTGGTGGTGGTGAAGGCCTCCACCATGGCGTCGCCGTTCAGCCGCCCCAGCCCGGAGCTCTTCTCCCCGCCGAAGGGGACGATCGGCTCGTCGTGCACGGTGGCGTCGTTGACGTGGAACATGCCGGTGTCGATGCGCTTGGCGAAGCGCACGCCCCGCTCGATGTCACCGGTGTGCACGGCGCCGCTGAGCCCGTAGGGCGTCGCGTTGGTGAGCCGTACGGCCTCCTCGTCCCCGTCGAAGGGGACCAGCACCGCGACCGGGCCGAAGATCTCCTGCGTGAGCAGCGGGGAGTCCGCCGGCAGCCCGCCCAGTACGCTCGGCGCGACGAGCGTGCCGCGGGTCTCGCCCCGCAGCAGCGACGTGGCGCCCTCGGCGACGGCGCGGTCCACCAGGGCGGTGACGGCCTCGGCCTGGCCCTCGTTGATCAGCGGGCCGATATGGGTCTCTGGGTCGGTGGGGTCGCCCACCTTCAGGGACGCGACCTTGGCGACGAACTTCTCGGTGAACTCCCGCTCCACGGCCCGGTCCACGAGCACCCGGTTGGCGGCCATGCAGACCTGGCCCTGGTGCACGAAGCGGCTGAAGACCGCGGCGTCCACCGCGTAGTCGATGTCCGCGTCGTCGAGGACCACCAGCGCGCTGTTGCCGCCCAGCTCCAGCACGGTGTGCTTGAAGTGGGCGGCAGCGACGGTGGCGACGTGCCGGCCGACCTTCTCCGAGCCGGTGAAGGAGATGGTCTTGGGCACCGGGTGGTCGATCAGCGCGTCCCCGATCTCGGCGATGTCGGTGACGACGACGTTGAGCACGCCGGCCGGCAGCCCGGCCTCCTCGAAGATCCTGGCGACCAGCCCACCGCCGCAGACCGGGGTGTTCTGATGCGGCTTGAGGACGACGGCGTTGCCCAGCGCGATGGCCGGCGCGACCGACTTGATCGACAGCAGGAAGGGGAAGTTGAAGGGGCTGATGACACCGACGACACCGACCGGCAGCCGGTAGAGGCGGTTCTCCTTGCCGTCGATGGGCGAGGGCAGGATCCGGCCCTCGGCGCGCAGCGCCAGCTGGATCGCCTCGCGCAGGAACTCCCTGGCCAGATGGAGCTCGAAGCCCACCTTCGCGAGCGTCCCGCCGACCTCGGCGGTGATCGCCTCGGCCAGCTCCGCCTCGCGGTCGTCGATGATCCGCAGTACGCGCTCGAAGACCAGCCGGCGGGTGTAGGGATTGACCGCGCCCCACTCCCGCTGCGCGCGTTCGGCGGCGCGGTAGGCCTGGTCGATCTCCTCGACCGTGGCGACGGGTATGGAGGTCAGCTTCTCGCCGTTGTAAGGGTTGAAGTCGACGATGTCCCACGAGCCGCTTCCGGAGCGCCACTCACCGCCGATGAACTGATAGGCCAAGTCGTCGAAGTAGGACATGCCATCCCGATCTGGAGAACAGGGCACACAGGGCGCCAAGTTGGGGGGTGCTGACTCCTGATGGTGCGCCATCCTACCGACGCGTCACATGAGTTGAAGCAGTCCGCGCAGGAGATCTCTGGTCTCGGCGGGGCTCGGGCCGTCCGCCTGGAGGCGGTCCATCACCCGCCCGTACTGCGCCACTTCCTCCGGCTTGTCCACATAGAGCGCGCTTGTCAGCTGCTCCAGGTAGACGACGTCCGGCAGCCCCGACTCCTGGAAGCCCAGCATGGTGAAGGCACCGCTCTCGCCCGAGTGCCCGCCCAGACTGAAGGGCATCACCTGGAGGCGCACATTGGGCCGCTCGGAGACGTCGATCAGATGCTTCAACTGTTCGCGCATCACCTCGCGTTCGCCGTAGGGGCGACGCAGCGCGGCCTCGTCCAGCACGCAGTGGAACTGCGCCGGCCGCTCGGCGACGAGCAGCTTCTGGCGCTCCATGCGCAGCGCGACCCGGCGCTCTATCTCGGCGGGCCCGGCGTCGGGCATGCCCCGTTTGACGACGGCCTGCGCATAGCTCTCCGTCTGCAGCAGCCCGTGCACGAACTGGACTTCGTAGACGCGTATGAGGGACGTGGCGCCTTCCAGGCCCACATACGTCTGGAACCAGCCGGGAAGCACATCGGTGTAACTGTGCCACCAGCCCGCGACATTGGCCTCGCGCGCCAGGGACAACAGCGCCTCACGCTCCTGTGCGTCACCGACTCCGTACAGCGTGAGCAGGTCCTCGACATCGCGCGCCTTGAAGCTCACCCTGCCCAACTCCATGCGGCTGATCTTCGATTCGGACGCACGGATCGAGTAGCCGGCCGCCTCGCGGGTTATCCCACGGGCTTCACGCAGGCGGCGAAGCTGCGACCCGAGCAGGATCCGCCGCACCACCGACCCGCTCGACTCACTACCGGACACCTCTCAGACCCTCCTGTGACCCCCACCCGTCCAACAGTGGGCCGAAGTCTGCCACGTTCGCGCTTCGTTGAGTGCTCATCCGGTTACTGATATGTGAGGCCCACGCACGGCCTCCACAAGAACCGACGGAAAGAATTCCGAGCAAAACGGTGCGCGCTTCCGCAATCCCGGCGCGTGCACGTGCATCTGCCCTTGCATCTGTCTCGCACATTGGGAACCATAGGCGTCGCACGCATGCACGCTCGTGAAAGATCCGCCAGATCCGGCTGACCGGCCAGGGTCATGACGTCCGCGAACGCCAGGAGTGCCTCGCATGGGGACCAAGGTTTTGACCATGCTCGAGCCGTTATGGCAGGGCTTTCCTCCCGTCGATCCCCTGGCCGTCTCCGGATCCGCCTCGTGCACGCTCCCCCCGCGCTACGAATCGGTGCGCTGCGCACGGAAGTTCACCCGCGACACCCTGCGGGGCTGGGAGCTCGACGAACTCTTCGATCCGGTCGCCCTGGTCGTCTCCGAACTCGTCACCAACGCGCTGCGCCACGCGGTCCTCGCCGCCCCGGAGCACGCCGGCGCCACACCGCCCGCCCGGCTGCACCTGATGCGCTGGTCGCAGCGGCTGATCTGCGCCGTACGGGATCCGAGCGACGATTCACCGGTCGCCGGCGAGGCCGACTCCGCAGACGAGTCGGGGCGCGGGCTGTACCTGGTCGAGTCCTTCAGCGACAGCTGGGGCTGGCACCCGCTGTCCGGTGTCACGCACGGCAAGATCGTGTGGGCGCTCTTCCGGCTGCCGTAGCGCGTGCCGCGGGCCCCCGCGGCCGATCCGCACACCGGGCGCACCGTCATCTACGGGCGCCCGGTCGTCTTATGGGCACTCGGTCGTCTTATAGGGCCCGGGGGGGGGGGGGGGGGGGGGGGGGGGGGGGGGGGGGGGGGGGGGGGGGGTGGGGGGGGGGGGGGGGGGGGGGCGCGCGCCTTCGCCCCCCACACACCCGCACG
>NZ_JBWKCJ010000003.1:104598-130045 GCF_056436545.1 Streptomyces sp. NPDC043738
CCACCGCTGGCCTGATGCTCCTCCCCCCTCCCCCCCCCCCTTTCCCCCCCCCCCCCCCCCCCCCTCCTCCCCCCCCCCCCCCCCCCCCCCCCCCCCCCCCCCCCGGGCTCCCTGCGCCGGCTCAGTCCCGGACGAGGTGGTCGAACTCCCCGTCCTTGACCCCGAGCAGCATCGCCCGGACCTCCGCCGGGGTGTAGACGAGCGCGGGGCCGTCCGGGAAACGCGAGTTGCGCACCGCGATCTCTCCTCCGGGCAGCTTGGCGAACTCCACGCAGGAGCCCTGGGAATTGCTGTGCCGGCTCTTCTGCCACGCCACATCGCGAAGATCCGTTGCGGCCATGCCGTTGTATGCGTGGGGCACAGGGATCTCCCGGTGATAAACGGTGTCAACTGCCCCGGATCATAGCTGCGTTCACATGCGAATGCATGCGCAGATGCACGTGCACGACAGCCGGTGCCGGGCCGGTCACAGCTCGTCGAGCGCCTTCCCCAACCGCTCCCCCACAATCGACCGCCAGCCGCCGCCCATGATGCGGCGCGCCTGCACCTGGTACGGATCGTCCGGGTCGAATCCCTCATGGGCGAGGAAGAGACGTGTGCCACGCCCCTCGGGTTCCAGGGTCCAGGTGATCGTCCAGTCGGCGCGGCCGCCCTGCCCCTCGTCGGCGTCCTGCCAGCGCAGCCGCAGCATCCGCTCCGGCTCGAACGCGAGCACCTCGGCGACGACGGTGCCCGAGAAGTTGGTGTTGGGCCGCGGCAGCGTCGTCATCTCGTAGCGATGACCGACCTCCAGCCGGAAGTCGCCGGGCATCATCCACCGGGCCAGCAGCTCGGGCTCAGTCAGCGCCCGCCAGACCTTCGCGGGGCGATGCGGGAAGAACTGCGCGAGGCGGATCGTCGTCGCGTCGGCCGGCTCGTCTGCGGGGGCCTCGAAAGCATGGGAGTTCATTGCGCCTCTTCGTCGGGGATGCGGTCGAGCAGCTCCCCCAGGCCCGCGAGCTTCGCGCACCAGAACCGCTCGTAGGGGCCGAGCCACTCCTGCACCTCACTGAGGGGTACGGCCTCCAGGCGGTGGATCCGCTGCCGGCCGGCCCGCTCCTCGCTCACCAGCCCGGCCTCCCGCAGCACCTTCAGATGCTCGGACAGGCTGGGGCGACGCATCGCGAAGTGCTCGGCCAGCGCCTGGACGGACTGCGGCCCGCCCTCGCGCAGCAGCCGCAGCACCTCGCGCCGGGTGCCGTTGGCCAGCGCCGCGAAGACCCGGTCCGGGTCGGACCCGGTGGCGGGCGAGCCGACCGAGCCCTGTTGACGTATCGGAGTGGCGTTCACACCCTCGATCATATGTAGGAGATTCCCTACGCATCAAGCGTAGGGAATCTCCTACCCGTCACACGGCGCCGCCCCCGGGCCATCAGGGGGAGCAGGGCATCCCCCCGTCGAAGCGGCGGCCCTCACCGTGACGCGTACGGGAGCAGGGCCATCTCCCGTGCGTTCTTGATCGCCCTGGCCAGCTGCCGCTGCTGCTGCGCGGTGACCCGGGTGACCCGGCGGCTGCGGATCTTGCCGCGGTCCGAGAGGAACTTCCGCAGCAGATCGGTGTCCTTGTAGTCGATGAAGGTGATGCCCGCCGCGTCCAGCGGGTTGGGGCGGGGTGCGGACTTCCGCCGCGGGTCGTGCCGTCGGGGCATGGTGGTTCCTTGGGGGTGCGAAGGGGCCGGACCGTCCCGTACGGACGGACCGGCCGCGGTTACGAAACGGGGTCGAGGAGTTCGTCGAAGGCCGGCGGCAGGCTCTTCCAGGCCGACCGGCCGCCCGCGTACTCGGCGTCGGTGAGCAGGCAGGACGCCAGCAGCGCGGACAGGCCCTCGCGGTCCAGACCCGGCGAGGTGAAGACCAGGTGCTGGCCGCGGTCACCGTGCTCGGGGTGCCAGTCCAGCGCGGCGGCGGCCCGGCGCAGCGGCGGCACCATCTCCCAGGCGGCATCCGGCAGCGAGACCAGCCACGGCCCGGAGTTCTCCACGCACAGCGCCCCGCCGGCCGCGTCCCACGACAGCAGCGTGTCCGGGCGGTCGGCCAGCCAGAAGCGGCCCCGGCTGCGCGCGGCCGCGCAGGTCAGGTCCTCCAGCGCGGCGTAGAGCCGCTCGGGGTGGAACGGCCTGGTGTGCTGCCATACCAGCGTGCCGACGCCGTCCGCGTCGGCCTCCTGCGGCAGCAGCGCACAGGCGGGGTGCTGGCGGGCCGCGGCCGCCGCCACATCGAAGCCGGCCAGCGCGGCGGCCGCCAGCTCGGCGGATTCGACCGGAATCCGCCGGGCCGTGGGGTGCAGCTGCTCCAGGAGCGCGAGGTCGGCGGGCTCGGCCGCCTCCTGGCCTGTCGCGATCGCCAGCACCGGCGCGTACTCCAGCTGCCGCGCCCAGGTGTCGGCGACCGTACGCTGATCGGACGCCGCGGCGGCGAGGCCGACGTTGGCGAGGTCGTCCCCGCGGCCCAGGCAGTCCAGCACCCGTGCCGGGTCGACGGCGGTGATCACCCCGGTCAGCGAGAGGCTCTCGCTGCCGCAGCCGGTGACCACCTCGGCCATCGCCTTGGGCTCGACCGAATCCCACAGTTCGACGATCGCCAGCCGGCAGGTCCGGCCCGCGGCCAGCCGCTCCAGCTCGGGCACCAGGTCCTCGCGCAGCGCACAGCAGGCGCAGTCGTTGACCAGCGGCACCTCGCCGGCATCGAGCGTGCCGCCGGCGTCGCGGACCGTGCGCCGTACGGTGCCCTGCACGGCCGAGGCCAGGTCGTGGTGGAGGGCGACACTGCCGGGGACCGAGCGCAGCAGCCGCTCGACGGCGGCCCGTCGCGCGTCCGCGTGCAGGCCGCCCACCAGCACGATCGCGAGCCGCTCCATCAGCGGGCCCGCCTGCCGTAGCGGCGCTCGAAGCGCTCGACGCGGCCCGCGGTGTCCATCACCCGGGCGGTGCCCGTGTAGAAGGGGTGGCTCGCCGAGGAGATCTCGACGTCGATGACGGGGTAGGTGTTGCCGTCCTCCCACTCGACGGTCTTGTCGCTGGTCGCGGTCGAGCGCGTCAGGAAGGCGTAGTCGGCGGCCCGGTCGCGGAAGACGACCGGCCCGTAGGCGGGGTGGATTCCAGGCTTCACGGCTGTGCTCAGCGCTCCTCTCGGAAAGCGACGTGCCGGCCGGCGACCGGGTCGTACTTGCGCAGTTCCAGGCGGTCGGGGTCGTTACGGCGGTTCTTGCGGGTCACATAGGTGTATCCGGTGCCGGCGGTGGACCGGAGCTTGACGACCGGACGTAGTTCGTTGCGGGCCATGCGGGTAGTATACGCAAATGGTTTCCATTTTCAATAAGCCTTTCGGGGCCCCGACCACTGGAGGGACCGCACCATGTCCGCCCACTGCCAGCTGACCGGCCGCACGCCGGGCTTCGGCAAGTCCGTCTCCCACTCGCACCGCCGCACCTCGCGGCGCTTCGACCCGAACATCCAGCGCAAGCGCTACTGGCTTCCGAGCGAGGGCCGGCACGTCCGGCTCACGCTGAGCGCCAAGGGCCTCAAGACCGTGGACGCGATCGGGATCGAGGCGGCCGTCGCCCGCATCCGCGCCCGGGGAGGGAAGGTCTGATGGCCAAGCAGAGCAAGATCGCCAAGAACGAGCAGCGGCGGGCGACCGTCGCCCGTTACGCGGCCCGCCGCGCCGCCCTCAAGGCCGTCATCCGCGACCCCCGGGCGCCCGAGGAGGAACGCGCCGCCGCCCGGCGTGAGCTGTCCCGCCAGCCGCGGGACGCCAGCGCCACCCGGGTGCGCAACCGCGACAGCGTCGACGGCCGCCCGCGCGGCCACTTCCGCGCCTTCGGCCTCTCCCGGGTACGGCTGCGCGAACAGGCACACGCGGGGTACTTGCCGGGCGTCCGCAAGTCCAGCTGGTAGCTCAACTGCGGCAACGCCTCCAGGCGTCCGCAAGTCCAGCTGGTAGCTCGACTGCGGCAACGCCTCCAGGCGTCCGCAAGTCCAGCCGGCAGCCAGGCGCGCGCGGGCCCGGCACGCGGCCGTGCTCCGGCCGTCCGGTCCGGGGAGACCCCCTGGACCGGACGGCCGGACCGTTCGGGTAATACTGGACAGAACGTCCGCCGGCCCCGACGAAAGCGAGCGCCCCCATGCTCCGCAACGCCTTCGAGCCCTGGCACCTGATCCTGATCATCGCGGTGCTGGTGCTGCTCTTCGGCTCGAAGAAGCTGCCCGACATGGCCCGCGGCCTCGGCCGCTCGATGCGCATCCTGAAGTCCGAGGCCAAGGCCCTCAAGGACGACCGGACCACCGAGGCGCCCCGCCCGGAGTCGGCCCCCGGCCACTGACACCCGGCCGCCGGTCCGTCAGCTGTCGCCGCCCTCGTCGATCAGCCGCCGCACCTCGCGGTCGATCAGGCCCAGCCGGGCCTCGGCGACCAGCGGCACCGCGCGGCGCTGCCGCCGGGCCTCGGTGAGATCGATCTCGACGGTGACCAGCGAGGGCTCCCATTTGGGCGCCTGCGCCACCACCGCCCCCCGCGGGTCCACCACCCGCGAGCCGCCCCAGAACGTCGCGCCGTGCTCATTGCCGACCCGGTTGACGAAGACCACCCAGCACTGCAGCATCCGCGCCGTATAGGACAGCAGGGTGTCCCAGTACAGGCCGGTGTCCATGGCCTCCGGATCCAGGCTCGCCGCGCTGTTGGTCGGGACGAACAGCACCTCGGCGCCGTCCTGCACCGCCAGCCACGGCAGCACCGGCTGCCAGGCGTCGTTGCACACCAGCGTCGCCCCCCGCCCTCCGGTCCTGGACCGCTTCAGCTCGTAGGCGCGCAGCGACTGCCCGGGACTGACGTGCTTGCGTTCCTCCCAGGCGAGGTAGTTGGGGAGGTAGAGCTTGCGGTGGGCGTGCAGAAGCGACCCGGCCGCGTAGTAGACCGCGGCGTTGTACGCGCGCAGGCTGGTGTGCTCATGGAAGCCGACCAGCACATCGGGGCCCAGCGTGCTCAGCTCCAGCAGCCGGGGATCGCTCGCCTCGATGGACTCGTCCCGCTTCAGGGCGCCCAAGTGATAGCCGTGCAGGCTCAGTTCGGGAAAAATGACGAGGTCGGCGCCCTGGGCGGCGGCCTGCTCGATCTGCTCGCGGGCGATCACGAGGTTCTCCGCCACCTCGCCCAGCACACAATCCGTCTGCGCCAGCGCAATGAGCATGACCCCACCTCATCCACTCATTACCTTTGCAGCTTTCATCCTATTTCATCGCAGTTCATCGCATTTCAACGCCATTTTGCCAGAGCTCGCACCGACCGGCACGGCCCCGCGGCGCACCCGCATCCGCGCACTTCAAACCCCCTGGGAGGCGGGTCCCACCAATGAGCGAAAGAACGATCCTTCCCGTGCCGGACCAGGCACTGGCGCGTTGATCCGCACGATCCGTCGTACGGCCCGCAGGGCGGCTTCCAGCCGCAGCGTCGCCCGTCGCCAGCGGTACGACGGCCCGTGGTCGAACCGTCCGGCGATGCCGACGGCCGGCTCGACCGGGTGGCCCAGGCCGAGCGGCCCGCCGGATCCGCTCGGCCGGCCGCCCCGCCCCGCGGCCGCCGGAAACCGGCCGGACGCCCCTTGCACGCGCCATACCCCTACCCCGCTCACTTACGCCGCGAACGCGCCCTGCGCAGCAGTAGCGCCCCTCCCAGCAGCAGCACCCCGCCGACACCGGCCACCATGGCCGGCTCGTCCGCACCGGAGGACGCGAGCAGCGCGGAGCCCGCGGACGCCCCGGCCCGCGCCACCGCGCCCAGCCGGGGCTCGTGCCCGGGATGCGGGGCGGTCTCGGCGGTCTTCCCCGGGGCGCGGTGCCGCACCGGCTCCCCGGCCCTGCGGTGCGCCACGGCGGACCGTGGCGCCAGCGGGGGCCGCTGGGCCGCCGGCGCGGGCGCACCGCGGTGCCCGCACGCGTCGTGCCCGGCCCGGTCGAGCGCCCCGGCCCCGTCCGCAGAGTTGCCGCACACGTTGACGGGGTTGAACACGCTCACCCGGATACTGTTCCCGGACAGCACGCCGGGAGACTTCATGGCGCCCGTACCGGCGTCCCCGTGCACCACCGCGCCGCTCGCGCCGAGCGCACCCGACGCCGCCGCAACGAGCACGCACACCTTCAGACTCTGTCGCATCTCTCATCCCTCGTCTGGAGTCATCGCGTACGGGCCACCGTCCGCGCGCCCCCGTGGCGCTCACACGGCCGGGCGGCCGGCAGCGCATACGCGGCGCCGACCGCCCGGAGACGCAAGCGGTGGTACGGCCGAGGCCGCTTCGGGCTTCAGTGCTTGCGCTTGTGGGCTCCGTTGCCGGACGCGATCGGGATGTCGTTCAGGATGTGCGACACCGCCTCGTCGCCCTTGGCCTGCGTCGAGTTCCGCACGCACTGCTGCGTCTGCGGGTTGGACAGCACATTGATGTCCTGGATCGTGGTCGGGAAGGCCCCGAACACCGAACCGAAGTTGACCTTTTCGCCGATCAGGGCGAAGCAGAGGTCGTTCAGGGAGCCCTGCACGAGCCCGAGCTGGGTGCTGAGCTTTCCGCGAGTGGTGGAGTTGCCGTAGACCGACTTCCCCCCGTTCCCGTTGACCGTCCTGGTGCCCTTGTGCCCGTCGCTCGCCATTGCCTGCGGAGCGGCCGCAGCGGAAATACCGATCAGTGACGCCGCGACAGCCACGCCGGCAAGAATCTTCTTCATCACGCAACCCCTTCAGGAGACGGAACTCCCGGCACAGGAGCCCTATCGGAACAACCCGGCCCGTAGCCCGGGGTTCTCCTACATCACCCGAATAGATCGCACGCGACCTCCGGCCGGCATGCCAATGCCCCGGCAACCCCATCAATCTCGCAAGGGCATTGGCACGCTTCCCTCCACACACCATTCCCAACGAGCCGGCCCATCGGACACCGGTCACAAGCGAATAACAATTCAGCGGGACGGTGCCGGCCATTCCTTTGACCGGCACCGTCCCTCATCACAACCGTCCCGCCTCACGTGGCCACGCCGCGGAGCAGAAGAATCCGGGCCGCCCGGAAGAAGGAGGGCCGGGCGGCCCGGGTATTCATCGGCCGGTCAGTGGTGCTTCTTGCCGCCGCCGTTGCCGGACAGGATCGGGATGTCATTGAGGATGTGCGACAGCGCCTCGTCGCCCTTGGCCTGGGTGGAGTTCTCCGCGCACTGCTGCGACTGCGGGTTGGACAGCACATTGATGTCCTGGATCGTGGTCGGGAAGGCCCCGAACAGCGAGCCGAAGTTCGCCTTGTACGGCAGAGCCACGCAGGGCTTGTTCAGCGAGCCCTGGATCAGACCGATCTGCGGGCTCATGTATCCCTTGGTGGTCGAGTTCCCGTAGAGCTGCGTCGTGCCGTTCCCATTGACGGAAGTAGTCCCGTGGTGCTTGCCGCCGTGGTGCTTACCGCCGTCGTGGTGCTTACCCGTGGCCATCGCCGGGGAGGCGGCAGCTGCGGCGACACCGACAATGGACGCAGCTGCGGCTGCGGTCGCCAGAGCCTTCTTGATCATTGTTGATCCTTTGTGTTTCGGGATGCCCTTGAGCCAGACAATCTGCCCAACTCACAAGAGCGAATTTGGTTGTGCTCATTCACTCGAACGCCCTGGCGCCGTGATCCGCTTTTCCGATCGGTCCGGCGGTGGACCGGGCGCACCGAGCGGGAAACACTCGGATACGGCGGGCCGCGGGACGGCGATATACGCGGTCGGGGCCGCCCGGCGCGCATTCGGCTTCCGTTCCGAATGCGCCTGGAGCGGCCCACGGGGACAGCGGGGTTACTTGATCGGAAGGCCGCCGAGCAGCGGGGTGCCCTTCGCCGCCGCCGCAACGCCGCCGAGCAGCTTGTTCGCGTTGGCCGACTTGACCTTCTCACCGGTGGTCTTGATCTTCTTGACCAGCGGCCGCACCTGGTGGCCGTCCAGCTGCTTGCTCCGCAGCGCGTCGTTCAGCCCGCCGTTGAGGCTCATCTTCGGTCCGGGCTGAATGCCGGCCGGAGCTCCGTGCTGGGCGGCAATGGCGGGCGCGGCGGCGCCCAGCGCAACGACGGAACCGGCGACAACCACCGCAGACTTCGCGTACTTCACTTTCAACTGTCCCTTCTCGGGCGGTGCTTGACGGGACCGCGGCACCAGCGCCGCGTGAGCAACATTTCGCCGCTCGGATCACCGCTTTCCCCTTCACTAACGAGTACTGCCGCGCGGAGAAACTCCGAAGTTCTGCCTTCACGGCAACTCCACCCGAAAGGTGCGGCCCAGGCATTTGTCCGGATGGGCCGGAAAATGATCCGGCCCCGGTGTGCAGTGAATCGCACACCGGGACCGGATCACGGACGCGGCTCGAATTCCTTCGAGTCAGCGGCTGAGGTCAGCGCACTTGTTTACTTGTGGTGGCTGAGGTTCGCGCACTTGTTGCCGAACGCCGGGTTCAGCGCCCCGATGAATTGCGCGGTGTTACCGCACAGGTTGATCGGGATGTTGATCGGAATCTGTACGACGTTTCCGGAGATGACGCCGGGAGAGTGCTTGGCCTTGCCCACCGCACCCGCGTCAGCGAACGCCGGCGCAGCCGCACCCACTGCCATGAGCATGCCGGCAGTGGCTGCCGCAACCTTTCCGTACTTCACTTTCAGCCCTTTCTGCAGCGGGTCCGTAGCGAACACGACCATCGTGTCGCACGGGCGCTGATCTGCTCGCCCGTAACGCCGCTGCTGATATTGGTAACAATTTCTCCTCGTGGACGAAACTCTCACCGGGGAGTTTCGAAGGAATCGCCCGAAGGATGCAATATCGTTTCGGGAGATTGCCGCCGCGCATACGACGCGGAAAAAACACCGGATTTCGAACAGACGAGGTAGCCGCCGAATAGTAATTCCCACCGGTAGGGGGATCGAGAAATTCCGTTCCCACCGGTTCACCACCGGGCACCGCCGTTCCCGGACCGCTAAGAAGTAAGAGCCCGCGGTCCGGGCCCTGCGGCCTTCGGCCTCAGTGCTTGTGGGCGCGCGCTCCCTTGTGGTGGCGCGCTCCGTTGCCGGACAGGATCGGGATGTCGTTCAGGATGTGCGACACCGCCTCATCCCCCTTGGCCTGCGTCGAGTTCTGCACACACTGCTGCGTCTGCGGGTTGGACAGCACATTGATGTCCTGGACCGTGGTCGCGTCCTTCCCGACCAGCGAACCGACATTGACCTTCTGGCCGACCAGCGCCGCACAGAGGCTGTTCAGCGACCCCTGCACGAGCTCCAGCTGCGGGCTCATCCTGCCCCGGGTGGTGGAGTTGCCGAAAGCGGACTTGGCGCCGTTGCCGTTGACCGTCGCGGTTCCACCGTCGTGCTTGCCGACCGCCATTGCCTGGGGGGCCGCCGTCGCCGAAATTCCGACGACGGACGCGGCGACGGCAGTCGTGGCCAGGACCTTCTTGATCACTATTTACCCTTCTCGAAGCGGGGTGCCCGAATGGGAGCGCACTGGATCAACTCGCTTCCGAGGGTGCGGTTTCGCCCATTCACCCGGATGCCGCGAAACCATAAACACACATCGCTTTTATCCCTGCGGCCTGTCGTCCCCGCCGCGGCCAAGGCGGAGGCTCGTCCGGGGAGTTCGTGTCGGGCGAGGACGCCGTGAGATGCGGTACCAGGCGCCGCAGGCACACGGGCTTCGAGGGGACACCCCACAGGTCCGCGCAGGTCCGACTGCCGCCCGGCTTCGATTGTCAGAGGGGGGTGCAAGACTCGGGAGCATGAGATGGGCGGTGGTGGAGGCGGGCGACGGGGGTGCTCGTCTCTGCCCGCTCGCCCAGGACGGCCGGCCCGCGGGACCGGTGGTGCGGGAGCGCTCGCTCGCCGACGCGGTGCGCACGCGGCCCGAGGTGGAGCGGTGGGTGTGGCGGTCCACGGCGGAGATCTACCGACGGCTGCTGGCCGCGGGGGTCCGGGTCGAGCGCTGCTATGACGTGGAGGCCGCCGAGGCGCTGCTGATCGGCCATGAGGAGGGCCAGTCGGGACAGCCGCGTTCGCTGGCCGCCGCCTGGGCACGGCTGCACGGCCTGCCCGTCCCGCCGGACGCTCCCGTGCGTACGGCCGAGACCCAGCCGTCCCTCTTCGAGCCGGGCCCGGTGCCGCTGCCGTCCGGCACGGACGAGCTGGCGGCGCTGTTGGAGGTCTATGCGGGCCAGGTGGCGCGCACGGAGAAGACCGAGCATCCGGAGCGGATGCGGCTGCTGCTGGCCGCCGAGTCCGCGGGCATGCTGGTGGCGGCGGAGATGGGCCGGGCCGGGGTGCCCTGGCGGGCCGATGTGCACCGCGAGCTGCTCGACGGGCTGCTGGGCGAACGCTATCCGGGCGGGCTGGAGACCCGGCGGATGGCGGAGCTGGCGGACGAGGTGTCCCGGGCCTTCGGCGAGGGCGTACGGGTGCGCCCCGATCTGCCGCAGGACATCGTCAAGGCCTTTGCCCGCGCCGGGATCTCCCTGACCTCGACCCGCAAGTGGGAGCTGGCGCAGATCGATCACCCGGCGGTGGCGCCGCTGCTGGAGTACAAGAAGCTCTACCGGCTGCACACCGCCCACGGGTGGTCATGGCTGCAGCAGTGGGTGCACGACGGCCGCTTCCGCCCCGAGTACCTGCCCGGTGGCACGGTCTCCGGACGCTGGACCGCCAACGGCGGCGGCGCGCTGCAGATCCCCAAGGTGATCCGCCGGGCGGTGCTCGCCGACCCGGGGTGGCGCCTGGTGGTCGCCGACGCCGCCCAGATGGAGCCGCGGGTGCTGGCCGCCGTCTCCCGCGACCGCGGTCTGATGGAGGTGGCCGGCAGCGGCGAGGACCTGTACGCGGATCTGGCCGCCCGCGCGTTCGGCGGCGACCGCGATCAGGCCAAGCTCGGCCTGCTGGGGGCCGTTTACGGCCAGACGTCCGGCGACGCCCTCAAGCACCTGGCCGATCTGCGCCGCCGCTATCCGGTGGCGGTGGCGTATGTGGACGACGCGGCGCGCGCCGGCGAGGAGGGCCGCCTGGTGCGCACCTGGCTGGGCCGCACCTGCCCGCCGGCGTCCGTGGCGCCGCCCGACGAGGCGGGCCTGCCCCAGGAGGAGGAGCAGCCGGCGGGGTACGGCGGTGGTTCCGCGGCCGCCCGCGCCCGCGGCCGGTTCACCCGTAACTTCGTCGTCCAGGGCAGCGCCGCGGACTGGGCGTTGCTGATGCTGGCCGCGCTGCGCCGCTCGCTGCGCGAGGGCGGGCTCCGCGCCGAGCTGGTCTTCTTCCAGCACGACGAGGTGATCGTGCACTGCCCCGCGCACGAGGCGCCGGCGGTGTCCGAGGCGATCACGGCGGCGGCCGCGACGGCGGGGCGGATCGCGTTCGGCCAGACGCCGGTCCGCTTCCCGTTCACCACCGCCGTGGTGGAGTGCTACGCGGAGGGGAAGTGAGGAGCGCGGCCGGCAGCCGCGCGGGTCCGTGGCGCGGAGGCCGTCACCTCACCGGCCGGTGTCCACGGCCGCCGGGCCCCCGGAGCCGGAGATCAGGCCACGGGTGATCCGTACCATCGCCGCGACCAGCAGCTCACGGGGGTGGTCGGGGCGCTCCAGCCACCACAGGGCTAGGCCGTAGAGCGAGCTGCGGATCGCCTCGCCGAGGGGCTCCAGCTCGGCCTCGGGGATGCCGGGCGCGAACTCGCGGAGCAGCGCGATGTCGCTCTCGCGCTGGCGGCGCTGGAGCTCGCGGTGGAAGTCCCGCACCTCCGCGTCCCCGGTGGTGTCGCGGAACATCATGCGCCAGGTGTACGGATGGCTCTGCACATACCCGAACCAGGCGTCGTACATCGCCGTGATCCGCGTCTCCATGTCGCCCTCACCGTGGAGGAGTTCGCGGATCGGGGCGGCGGCCAGTTCGTCGCGGTGCCGCTCCAGGAGCGCGAGGTGCAGCTCCTGCTTGGAGTCGAAGTGGCGGTAGAGCATCGGCTTGCTCAGTCCGGCTTCGGCGGCGATCTCCCCGATGGTCGTGCCCGCGAAGCCGCGCTCGGCGAACAGCCGGGCGGCCGTGTCCTCGATACGCGTCCTGGTCTCGGCGCGCGCGGCGCGGCTCCGGTCGATCCCGCTCATGCGGTCCCCTCGCGATCTGGCTTGTTCCGGCTGGTGATGCCGACTCGCAATTGTCGCTGCATTCAAGGATACTAGGTGGTGTACCACTTGGTATACGCATCGGTAACTTACTCGGCCCCTGCCTGTGGGCCGGGATACGGGGGGTCGTCGTGATCGTTTCCGTACACTTCGCCGACCTGGGCGCCCGCTCCGTGCGCGGTGTCCTCCGCGAGCGCCCGCAGCCGGGGGACGTCCCCGGCCTCCGCCATGCCCAGACCCTGCTCACCGGCGCCGTCGCTGCCGGCCCGCCCAAGCTCCGCCCCGGCCGGGCCGCGCTGCTCGCCGCATGGGAGGACGACGCCGCGCTCGACGGCTTCCTCGCCGAGAGCCCGCTGGCACGGCGGCTGGCCGGCGGCTGGCATGTGCGACTGCAGCCGGTGCGAGTCTCCGGCTCGTGGCCTTCGATGCCGGTCGAGGCCGAGCCCGGCGCCGCGCTGGACGAGGAGGACGAGCCGGTCGCCGTCCTCACACTCGGGCAGTTGCGGCTGCGCCGCGCGCTGCCGTTCCTGCGCGCCAACTCCCGGGCCGCCGGGCGGGCCGCGGCCGATCCCGCGCTGGTCGCGTCCGTGGCCCTGGCCCGCCCGCCTCGCTTCGTCGGCACGTTCTCGATCTGGCGGAGCGTGTCGGCCATGCGCCACTACGCCTACGGCTCCGCCCGTCCCGAGCACACGGAGGCGGTCAGGGAGCATCAGGAGAAGCCGTTCCACCACGAGGCGGCGTTCATACGCTGCCGCCCCTACGGCTCCCGGGGCACGCTGGACGGCCGGGACCCGCTGGCGGCTCCGGCCCCGCCACGGCACGCGCCGCGGACCGGGCCCTGATCGGCGTCCCGTGATCCGCCGGCAGGCCCTTAGGCGGTGTCCGACGGGTCAGGGTCGGATAGGCCGCGGGCTCGACCCTGACCCATCGGGCATGCCCTAAGCTCGCCGGGGAGCGGGCCGATGAGGTGGACGGCCGCAGCACGAGCCGGGAAGGGACCGGCGGTGAGTGACACCGAAGAGGCTGCGGCCTTGCGGTGCGCCGCGGGCGCGCCGCAATCCCCGCGCGTGCGAGACGAGTTGGCGACGGAGGGGAGCCGGCACGGATGAGCGCTGAGACGGCGGGCACGGACGGCACCGACAAGGGCGGCGGGCTGGAGCGCATCAACCCCTCTCATCTGGCGCCGCCGACCGGCTTCAGCCATGCCGTACGCGCCGCCCCGGGCACCTTGGTCTTCCTCGCCGGGCAGACCGCCCTCGACGGCTCGGGCCGGATCGTCGGCGACGGCATCGTCGAGCAGTTCGAGCGCGCGCTGGCGAACCTCCTGGACGTCGCCGCGGCCTCCGGGGCCGGCCCGTCCGACCTCGCCAAGCTCACCGTCTTCGCGGTCGACGTCGCCGACTACCGGCGGCATGCCAGGGAGCTCGGCCGGGTCTGGAAGCGCCTGGTCGGCGGCGACTTCCCGGCGATGGCCGTGATCGGCGCCACCCGCCTGTGGGACGAGGCCGCGCTGGTCGAGATCGAGGGCATCGCGGTGGTGCGGTAGCCGACGCCGATTGCGGCGAACCGGCGCCGTCATGCCGAAGGGCGCCCGTCCCACCGGTCTCCCGGCGGGGCGGGCGCCCCGGACGCCGACCTCCCCTGCACAGCGGCTCAGTTCCGGCTGCGGGCCATCCCCACCGGGTCCTTCTGGAACGCCCAGGTCATCTTCGGCTCCATCGCGAAGCGGAAGATCCGCTGCACGGGCGGGGTGCACAGCACCGTGACGACCGTGCCCGCGATCAGGGTGAGCAGCACCGCGCCCCAGGGCGTGTGCACCCACGGGTGGTCGTACCAGTTCCAAAAGCGCGAGCCCTTGGCGAGGAAGCCGTGCAGCAGGTAGCCGTAGAGGGTGCCCGCGCCCAGCGCCGTGCACCACATCGTGCGGCCCGGGATCCAGGCGAAGAAGCAGGCCACCAGCACCAGCGAGCAGCCGAACATCGCCAGCGTCATCACCGCGCCGCTCCACCAGGGCGCGGCGAGTTCCTGCGCGGCGTCACGGTGGTAGAACCACGCGGCGTTCATCCGCGGCGCCGCCCAGTACGCGAAGACCAGGGCGGCCGCGAAGACCGGTACGGCCGCGATGCGCGCCTTCTTGCGGCGTACGAGCTTGAAGTGTTCCGGCCGCAGCGCCAGCCCGATCACGAAGAAGGGCAGGAACTGCAGCGTCCGCTGGAGGTCCAGATCGTCGCCGATGTCCGGTGAGACGGACGCAAGTACGGCTATGGTCAGCGCGAGCGGGACCGGCCAGCGCACGATTTTCCACAGCGGAGTGGTCAGGCGCCAGATGAAGAGCGCGGCCAGGAACCACGTCAGATACCAGGGGTCCGTCAGGCTGATCGGGTAATGCGGATCGTCGTCCGCCCACCTCTTGAAGAGCGTATAAGCCACTTCGAAGAGGATGTACGGGACCGCGACTCCGGTGATCAGCCGCTGCAGCCGGTCCTTGCGCATATCGAAACTGCGCGAGAAATAGCCGGAGATGATGATGAACGCCGGCATATGGAACGCGTAGACGGTGATGTAGAGCGCCGCTGCCGTGCGGCTGCCGTCACGCAGCGGCTCCCAGGAGTGCCCCATCGCCACCAGCACGATGGCCAGGTACTTCGCGTTGTCGAAGAACGCGTCGCGCGGCTTGGCGCCGGCGGCCGCGGCGTTCTTGGCCCGGGCCCGGCCACGGCCTTTGGCGTGGCTTCTGGGCTTGGCGTGCGAGGGGGCGGCCGCCGCCGGTGCCAGCGTCGTCGTCGCCGTGGCACCGGGAGTCTGCGCCGGCGCGGGTGCGCCGGCCCGGCTCAGCGTGTCGTGCGGCATCTGCCGCGGCGGGGGAAGCGGCACCCGCCGTTCGCCGTACGCCGGATATTCGTTGTTCAAGGAGCCTCCCGGAAGGATCCCAGGGGAGGTGCTGGACGCTGGCCCGCGTCGGGCCGCATTTCGGAACCCAAAAGCCAAATCCTGCGTCTTAGTTCATTTACGGGGAGGGTGGCGGCGTCGAACATCTCAGGCACCATAGCCGCGCGGCGGGAATCCCGTAAATCCCGACCTGCCGCGGCCACACACCGGGCGTCCGCTCTCCACAGCTCCTTCACGCAGCGCGGGTTGCGGTGCACTCTCCGCCGTCGTCCGGCGCCCGCACGATCCGGGCAATCCCGCCTGATTCCCGGCCCTTGAACCCTATTCGATGATTCCTTCGATCCCCCGCGCCCGGAGCGATCGCGCGTTCGTGTTCTTCGCCACGTCCCACGCATAGACCTCCAACGGACGGCCGTGCGGCCCGCGCAACCGGTGCACGGCCGCCAGCCAGCGCGAACTGAGCGCGGACATACGGGGGTTGATCTGATCGGCGAACCGCGCATAGCGCGCCAGTTTGGCCATATCCGGCGCCCCCAGAATTCCCGTGCGCACCTGCGGCACGAGTTCGTGCACGGCCTTCACGCAGGTCACGGAGAAACTCTGGACCACCAGCCGGCCGCGGACATGGCCGCGGTCGAGCCAGCCGTGCGCCCGCAGTTCCCGGACGATCTGCGCCTCGATTCCCGGATATCTCTCCGGGGCCTTGATCTCCAGCAGGAGACGCTGGTCGTTGTGGTCCAGCCGGCGCAGGAACCCCGCAAGCGTGGGCACCCGCTCCCCCGCGAACCGCTTGCCGAACCAGCTCCCGGCGTCCAGCCGCGCGATCTCGGCGGCGGTGAAGTCCCCCACCCGCCACGGCGCCCGCCCCGGAAACACCTTCGCGGCGTCGGTCGTGCGCCGCAGCGTGGTGTCGTGCAGGACGACCAGCCGGCCGTCCTTGGTGCGCTGCACATCGTTCTCGACCCATATCAGCCCGCGCCGGTGGGCGGCGTCCACGGCGGCCAGCGTGTTCTCCGGTGCGTACCGGGAGGCGCCGCGGTGCGCGATCACCAGCGCAGCCGCGGTACCGGGCCCGGCCCGTGCCGCGCGGGCCACCGCGACGTCCGCGTACTCCTCCGGCCCCGACGCCATCGCGGACGACGACACCGCCGCCGTCAGCAGATAGGCGACGCCGGCGGCGGGGATCCGCAGCGCTCTGCGCAGCATCCGGCAGCCTCCTGGTTGCCCGTCCACGGGCCGGCCGGGCGCTCTCCCCAACATGCCTGCCGCCCGTATGGCCCGCCACGCGAGCGGGCCATACGGGCGTGCACCGTCGCCAAGGTGCCGGATATGCGGTAAGTAGTGTCCGATGTCCGCCACCGCCGCCCCCGGCCCGCGCCCCGTCCTCCGCCCCTTCCGCCCCGGGGACGGCCCCTCCCTGCTGGCGGCCTGGGCCCGCAGCGCCCCGGACGACCCGATCAGCGCCGCCCGTTTCCGCACGCTGATCCTGCTCGATGCCAACTTCGACGCCGAGGGGCTGCGGGTGGCCGACCTCGGCGGCCGGGTGGTGGGTGCCGCCTATGCGGTGCGCCGCCGCACCCCGCCGGCCGGAGGCGATCTGGAACCGGCCGACGGCTGGATCCTCTTCTTCTTCGTCGATCCGCCGCACCGCCGCGCGGGCCTCGGCCGCCGGCTGCTCACCGACGCCCTCGACTGGCTGCGCGGCCAGGGCCGCACCCGGATCGGCTTCGCTCCGTACACCCCCAACTATGTGCTCCCCGGCCTGGACCGGGCCGCCTACCCGGAGGCCGGCCGGCTGCTGACCGCCCTCGGCTTCCGGGTCCGCTACGAGGCCGCCGCCATGGACCGCGGCCTGATCGGCTACCGCGTGCCGGACGAGGTGCGGCGGCATCAGCAGGCGCTGGTGGCACGGGGGTTCGGCTTCGGCACCCCGTCCGACGATGATCTGGTGGACCTGGTCTCCCTGGCCGCCGAGGAGTTCACCCCCGACTGGGCACGGGCCATCCGGCGGTGTCTGACCGGCGGCGCCCCTTTGGACCGCATCGTCATCGCCCGCGCACCGGACGGACGGCTGGCGGGCTGGGCCATGCACGGCGCCTACGACGGCATGGCCGAGCGGTTCGGCCCGTTCGGTGTACGCCAGGAGCTGCGCGGCACCGGGCTCGGCAAGGTCCTGCTGCATCTCACGCTGGAGCGGATGCGGGCGCTCGGCGTCCACGGGGCGTGGTTCCTGTGGACGGGCGAAGCGAGCCCGGCGGGGCATCTGTACCGCAGGAGCGGGTTCACCACGACCCGGACTTTCGCGGTGCTGGAGTGGGAGGCCGAGTGAGGCGGCGTACGTTCACGGCGGGTGCCGCCGTCGGGGCCGGGGCCGCCCTGCTGGCCGCCGCGGGCTGCGAGGCCCCCGGGGACGCGGCGTACGGGGGTGACCGGGCCGGGATCCGCGGCGCTCCGGTCACCCTGACGGTCCTGACGCACTATGCGGGCGAACCGCTCAGATCGGCGCTGCAGTCCGCGGTCGACGCGTGGAACGCGACCCATCGGCGGGTCAAGGTGCGCACCACCGCGGTCAAGTTCGCCGATCTGCTGACGACGTACATGGTGCGGCAGGCCGCCGGCCAGGGCCCCGACATCCTGCATCCGTCCGGGCTGTGGACCGGCCAGCTGGTGCGGGCCGGCGTGCTGCGGCCGGCACCGCGGCACACCGCTCGGCTGATCCGCCGGGACTTCTCCCCCGCGGCCGTGGCGGCGGCGTCGGCGGGCGGGACGGTCTACGGCTACCCCACGGAGGTGCAGACCTACGCCCTCTACTACAACCGGCGGCTGCTGCGGGCGGCCGGCGTCGGCGGGCCGCCGCGCACCTGGCGGGAGCTGGAGGACGCGGCGTACCGCACCGCCCGGCGGGACCGGCACGGCAACACCCTGGTGCAGGGGTTCGGGCTGTCCCGGGCCGACGACTCGACCGTCGTGGGACAGACCCTCGCCCTGCTGACCGCGGGCGGCGGCGCCTTCCTGACCCCCGACGGCCGGCGCACCGCCCTCGGCTCGGCGGCCGGCCGGCAGCTGCTCGACCTGGAGCGCCGGCTCATCGTCCGCGGCGCCGCCGACCCCGGCATCCCGCTCTTTCGGGCCTTTCCGTCGGGCCAGGTGGCGATGACGGTGAACGCGGGCTGGTGGACGGCGGGGCTGCGGGCGGCGATGGGTGCGGACTACCGCGAGGTCGGGGTGGCGCCGGTGCCGGGCCGGGCGCCGGGTGACCTCGGCACGCTGGCGACCGGTTTCCTGCTGGGCGTGAACGCCAGGAGCAGATATCCGCGCCAGGCCTGGGAGTTCCTGCACTGGCTGAACGCGGCGCCGGTGCCGCACGCGCGGCCGGCCGGCACCGGACGGCGGCGGACCGCGGTGTCGAGGATGAGCGCGCTGCAGGTATCGGTCGGTTCGATGACCGGCCGCGCGGACGATATGCGGGCGCTGTTGGGCGGCGACCGCGGACCCGGTGGCGGCGACGCGAACCTGGGCCCCTTCCTGGACGCGCTGCACTACGCCGTGCCGCAGCCGAACGGTCCGCGGGCCCAGCGCGCCACCGCGCTGCTGCGCAAGAACATCGAGAAGATCTGGACGGGCCGCGCCCCGGTCGACGCGGCGCTGGCCACCCTCACCCGGCAGATCGACCAGGAACTCTCCCGGCCCTACTGAGCCCCTACGAGAGGTGGTGCCCCATGGCCTTGGCCGACGGCGGTCCCGTCCGGGCGGCCCGGCGGCGACAGACCGCCCTGGCCTATCTGTTCCTGGCCCCGGCCCTGCTGTTCTTCGCGGTGTTCCTCGCCCTGCCGCTGCTGTTCGCCGTGCTGCTCGCGCAGTCGCGCTGGGCCGGCTTCGACCTCGACGCGATCGAGCCGGTCGGCATGGCCAACTTCACCGACCTCTTCGCCCGCGGCTCGACGTTCCTGACCCCCGTCCTGACCAACACGCTGCTGTACGCCCTGGGCACCGTGGCGATCGCGCTCGGCGGGGCGCTGCTGGTCTCCCACTGCATCAACCGACTGCGCTTCCAGGGGTTCTGGCGCACTCTGTACTTCCTGCCCCTGGTGACGACCGTGGTCGCCGTCGGCAACGTGTGGAAGTACATGTACGAGCCGGGCGGCCTGGTCAACGGCCTGCTCAACGGCCTCGGCCTGGATTCCGTGGCCTTCCTCCAGAGCCCCGGCACGGCCCTGCCGTCCGTCATCGTGGTGCAGGCCTGGGCGTCCGTCGGCACCGCGATCCTGATCCTCACCGCGGGCCTGAAGTCGATCCCGGAGGTCTACTACGAGGCCGCGGAGCTGGACGGCGCGGGCCGCCGCACCCTCTTCTGGCGCATCACCCTGCCGCTGCTCCGGCCGTCCCTGCTCTTCGTCTGCCTCACCCAGTTCATCACCGGTCTGCAGTCGTTCGCGCTGATCAATGTGATGACGGGCGAGGGCGGGCCGGGCGATGCCACCAATGTCGCGGCGCTGGAGATGTACCAGCAGGCGTTCCGGTACGGCGACTGGGGCATCGCCGCCGCTGCCTCGTTCGTGCTGTTCCTGGTCATTTCCGTGGTGACGGTGGTGCAGCTGTGGCTGTTCCGCCGGAAGGGCGGGGAATCGTGAACGGATCCGGACCGCCGGCCGGCCGACGTCGCCGCCACCGCCCCTGGGCGTCCTACACCGTGGTGGCCGTCGGGGCCGTCCTGACCGTCGTGCCGTTCCTCGACATGCTGCTGACCTCGTTCAAGGGCCCGGACACCTACGGAAAGCTCCCCTACCGCTTTCTGCCCGAGGCCTTCGACCTCTCCAACTACCGTGCCGCGATCGCCCAGCTGGATCTGCCGCTGCTCTTTCGCAACAGCGTGATCGCCACCGCGCTCATCACCGGCTCCACGCTCCTGACCTCGGCACTCGCCGGCTACGCACTCGCCAAACTCCGCTTCCCCGGCCGCGATCTGATCTTCCGGCTGGTGCTGTCGACGATGATGTTCCCGTCGTTCGTCTTCTTCATCCCGCACTTTCTGATCCTGGTGCACTGGCCGGGAGCCGGCGGCAACGACCTGCTCGGCCGCGGCGGCGCGGGCCTGACCGTCAGCCTCGCCGCGCTGGTCGTCCCGTTCCTGGTGTCGGGCTTCGGGATCTTCCTGATGCGGCAGTTCATGCTCGCCGTCCCCGACGAGATGCTGGAGGCGGCCCGCATCGACGGCGCCGGCGAGTTCGCGATCTGGTGGCGCATCGTCCTGCCGCAGACGAAACCGGTGGCCGTCACCCTCACGCTGCTCACCTTCGTCCACGCCTGGAACGAGTACATCTGGGCCCTGCTGATCTCCACCGCCAACCCGCGGCTGATGACACTGCCCGTGGGCATCCAGATGCTGCAGAGCCACCTCGACCCCGACCGGATGGTCCCCGTCATGATGGCCGGGCTCGTCCTGAGCATCCTGCCGGTCCTGCTGCTGTTCGTACTGCTGCAGAAGCACTACATCCGTGGGGTGATGCTCAGCGGCCTCAAATGAGGGCGGGCCCTTTCCGGGGGCACCTCCCGGACCGCGGTGGGCGGTTCCGTCCCGCGGTGCGGCAGAATTCCCGCTCGTGACGATTCGACTGCTGATCGCCGACGACCAGGAGATGGTCCGCCGGGGCATGCGCCGCATCGTGGAGAGCCAGCCCGACATGCAAGTGGTGGGCGAGGCCGCGAACGGCGCCGACGCGGTGGAGCTGGGCCGTGCGCTCGCCCCCGATGTGGCGCTGGTGGACATCCGGATGCCGGGGATGGACGGGCTGGAGGTCACCCGCAGGCTGGCCGACCCCGCCGCGGCCCACCCGGTGCGGATCGTCGTCGTGACCACCTTCGACCTCGACGAGTACGTCTACCCCGCGCTGCGCTTCGGTGCGTCGGGGTTCGTACTCAAACGCTCGGGTCCGGCGCTGCTGGTCGAGGCGGTGCGGGCCGCAGTGGCCGGTGACAGCCTGATCAGCCCGTCGATCACGGTGCGGCTGCTGCGGCACGTCACCGGGACCACAAACGGGCGGCGTCCCCGCCACCGCGACACGGTGCTGACCGAGCGGGAGCGGGAGATCGCCGGCAAGGTCGCAGAGGGGAAGACCAATGCCGATATCGCCGGTGAACTGTTCATCTCCGCGGGCACGGTCAAGACCCATGTGGCCAGCATTCAGCGGAAACTGCAGGTGCGTAACCGGGTCGGGGTCGCGGTCCGGGCCTGGGAGCTGGGCTATGCGACGGGGCGGACGCCCTGACCGCCGGCGCCGCACGGGCCGCGCCGGGTGCGTAGCCTCGCGGTCATGACGGACCTGGTGCGAGGCGGCCGACGGCGCCGGTGGTGGTCGGCGGCGGCCGCGGGCGGCATGCTCGCACCGGCCGCCGTCTCACCGCCGGGAACCGGGGCCTGGCTGCCGGCGATCCTGGCCGCGCTGGCGCTGGTCGTGGCCATCCGCGCCCGGCCTGCCGGCCGGGTCTCCCTCGCACGGGCGGCGGGCGGTCTCGCGCTGCTCTCCCTCGCCGCGGACTGCGTCGCCGTCGGCAAGCCCGGACTGGCCCTGCTCTGGCTCCCCTTCGAGGCGTCCGCACTGCTGGTCGTCCTGGAGCGGGTGGTACGCCATGTGCCCGGCCCCCGGGTGGGCGTCGTCGGCGCCCTCACCGGCGCCGCCGCGGTCCTGCTGCCGCTGCGCTGCACGCTGCACGCACCGCGGACCGGCCTGGGGGAGTCGGTCTTCGCGGCGTCGCTGGCGTTCTTCCCGGTCGCCTGCGCGACGGGCGTAGGGCTCTATCTGCGGGCGCTGGACGGCCGCCGGGCTCGTGCGGTGGCGTCGGCCCGGCGCGAGCAGCGCCTCGAAGTCGCCCGCGATCTGCATGACTTCGTCGCGCATGAGGTGACCGGCATCGTCCTGGAGGCGCAGGCGGCCCAGCTCGGCGAGGGCCCGTCGGCGGTCGACGCCGAGGAGCAGCGCGCGCTGCTGCACCGCATCGAGCAGGCGGGCCTGCGGGCGCTCGAATCCATGGACCGGACGGTGGCGGCGCTGCGCGGCGCGGACGGCGCCGATACCGGCGAGCCGCCGCCCACCCGCCCGCACGGCCTGGCCGACCTGCCCGAACTCGTCACCCGTTTCGCCTCGATGACCTCCGCGGCGGTGGCACTGTCCCTGGAGGACGAGGTGGCCGGCACTCTGTCGCCGGAGGCCGGGGACACCGCGTACCGCGTGGTGCTGGAGGCGCTGACCAACGTACGGCGCCATGCCCCGCAGGCCGGCCGTGTCGAGGTGTCCGCCGGCCTGGGCGGCGACCGGTCCGTGGCGGTCTCGGTCGCCGACAGCGGGGGCGCCGGGGCGCCTGCGCACGGTATGGAGGCGGACGCACCACCACGCGGCGGCACCGGGCTGGCGGGACTGGCCGAGCGGGCCGGCGCGCTGGGCGGCACGCTGGACGCCGGCCCGTACGGGTCCGGTTGGCGGGTCCGCTGCGTGCTGCCCGCGCCCGCGACCCCTGACCGCGAGGCCGTTCGGCGGCCGTGATCGGGGGGTCGGATATCTGCCGAACGGCAGATGTGCGGCTCCCCGGGGCCCGCGATCCTCGGGGGAGTTCAGCACCCCGTGCCCCTGGCTCCCCTGGAGGAAGCGATGTCGTCATCCGCCCTGCCGAAGCGCCCCGCCGCGCTCGCCGTCGCCGCGGCGGCCGTCGCCCTCGGACTCACCGGCTGCTCCGTGGAGGCCTCCCAGGCGAAGCCCGAATCGAGGAGCTTCCCCTACCGCGGCACGTCCCTGAAGGTGAAGACCCACGAGGTCGCCACCGATCTGGTCGCCACCGACCGCAAGGACATCAAGGTCACCCGCTGGTTCGACACGGCCGCGGGCACCGTGCACCTGAGGTGGACCCTCAAGGGCGACACCCTCGACATCGACGCCGGATGCACCGGCCTCGCCCTGTGCGACGCCAGGTTCCGGGTCGAGGTGCCCAAGGGCGTCGCGGTGACCAAGGACGGCCACAAGACCCGCCTGGACGGCCGGAGCTGACGGGGCATCCGCTTCGCACCGCCTCCCGGTCCGGGGTGGCATGGCGCCTCGGCCGGACCGGCCACGGACGTGTGTTGATCATGTAACAGCGGTCGATGAACCGCTGTTACATGATCGACAGATCCCCGAGAAGCGCCGCTCGTAGTTTCTGACCCGCCGACCGATTCCCACAGAACGGAACGAGAGTCATGAACAGCACGCTGCGCACGAACCGGCGCAAGAAGGCGGCCGTGGGCGCCGCCCTGGCCGGAGTCGCCGTCCTCGGCATGTTCGCCACCGCCCACGGGGCGCAGGCGGCGACCGGCGACCGGAGCGGTGCGCACGCCGTGGGCATCGCCCGTACCGCCGGCACGCCCTACGTCATCAACCACTACGGGGAGGAGAACGCGGACCGGGGCCGCGCCGAGCGCAGCCCCGCGCACCTGGTGCTCTCCGAGTTCACCTCGATCGGCAAGGTCAACTGGCAGCAGTGGGGCGCGAAGAAGGCCGTCGGCACCGGGAAGGTCACCGCCACCTGGTGCCTGGACACCTGCCTGGACAAGCCGCTGAAGGCCACCGTCACGCTCTCGGACCCCAAGACCGTCGACGGCCGTAAGGTGTTCACCGCCTTCACCCTGAAGCTGGCCGGCAACCCCGGTGCGTACGACTCCGAGGACCTGCACGGCAAGCGTCCGCTCGCCACGAGCTGACGCCCCCTCCCGGCCCTCTCCCGCCCCTCTCCCAGCCCCCGTCCGGCGCCGCCGGACGGGGGCTGTCGTCGAGCCCCTTCGCCCTGGCCGCACCGCAGTTGGCGGCCCCCGCTCCCCCGCGTCCGGGCGACCGCCCGCACCGCGTCCCCTCCGCCGCGCCGCGAACTCCTCCTCCAGACCCCCGCTTTCCGCCTCTCCGGCTCGACACATGGCGTACAGCGAAGTGGAACCCTCCAGACGACTACTGCTAGTGTTCGCACGGTCACAGTAGGCAATCAGGCCTCTATGCACAGGTAACGAAGGGCCGAAGGTTCCATGCGCAAGCTTCAGCAGGTCGTGGTCGTCGCCGCAGCAGCAGCCGGCGGCCTCTCCGCCATCGGTGCCGGCGCCGGCACCGCCTACGCCCACGGCAGTCACGGGCCGCGGGTGAACGACATCTTCCGTCCGTACCAGGAGTGCAGTCCGCAGACGGTGCTCGACAACAACCTCCCGATCGGCGTCCTCGCCGTCCCGCAGAACTTCGACACCAGCTGCGGCCAGTTCAACCACGCCTTCACCGGCTGACTTCGCCGGGGGCAGCCGTACGCGACGCCGCCACGGGCTCTTCGGGGGACTCCCCCGAAGAGCCCGTTTTGCGTGCGGCAGCCGCCGCCCAGGGCAAGGAGCAACTCCCGGAACGGCGCCCGATATTCCGCCTTTCACACCCGGCGCGTCGCTGCGCAACGATGGGACATTTCGTATTAGTTTCCCGTAACTGCACGAAGCCGATCAATTACTGATCGCATCCGTCAATCTTCCGGAGAGAAAAATGCGCAAGCTTCAAACGGCCGCGGTCCTGGTCGCCGCCCTCGGCAGCATCGGCCTCCTCGGCGCCGGCGCCGCCCACGCCGACGGCGGCAAGGGCGGCGGGATCGACATCAAGCAGGGCAACTCCTGCCGGTCGCACGACCTGAACGTCGACGTCCTCGGCGAGGTCGGCGTCCTCAACGGCGTGCTGGGCAGCGCCCTCAACGGCGAGGGCGCCTCGGGTGCGCAGTCCACTCCGATCGGCTCGTCCCTGGGCTGCAACGACAGCGTCGGCAAGTAGAGCGGGAGCGGGTCCCGGCATCCGGCGCCACCGGCCCGGAGCCGGGACCCTTTGCCCGGCCGTCTTCAGGACCCGGGAAGTGCGGATTCGCGGTGCACGGCACCCGGGCAACAACCACAAAGGAACGCAGCAATGTTCAGTCGGAAGAAGATCGCAGTCGTCTCGGCGCTTCTGGGCGGCCTCGCCGTCACCGGCGCCTCCCTGGCGTACGCCGAAGGAGCCCCGCTCAGCTGCACCCGCGGCCTCACGGGCAATATCTCCTGCATCCAGAAGAACGCCGACTACACCAGCCAGGACGGCAAGTACTCCCTCAAGCAGGCGCAGGACTGCCTGTCGACAGCACCCTCGACGTTGCCCTCGAACGGCCTGCTGAACACCGGGTCGACCCGGATCGGCCCCGCCATGACCTGCTCCAACACCGCGCCGGAGGACGGCGAATCGATGCCCCAGATCGGGGGCTGAGCCCCCGGCGGGCCCTGAAGAAGGTGGAAAAAGGGGTTCCGGGGGGGGGGGGGGGGGGGGGGGGCGGGGGAACCCCCCGTTGAAGGGGGGGGAGGCCTTCGCTTTAGGAC
>NZ_JBWKCJ010000003.1:130055-193119 GCF_056436545.1 Streptomyces sp. NPDC043738
ACCCACCCCGCGAAGAAAAGCAAACGCCCCCCCCCCACTGTTGGCCCCCCCCCCGGGTGTCCCCAAGAGAAGGAAAAAAACCCCCCCCCCCCCCCCCCCCCCCCCCCCCCCCCCGGACCCCCTTCCGGTGACGTATGCGACCGCTCTGAGCTCAGAACGCGCCGTTGCTGCAGCGCATCTTCGCGCCCAGGTGGGACGACTGCGCACCCGGGCTGCCCTCGCCGTTGAGCGCGTTGCCCAGCGTGCCGTTGAGCGCCCCGACCGACCCGAGGACGTCGATGTTCATGTCGTGCGAACGGCACGAGGCGCCCTGCTTGGCGTCGATGTCGTGGGCACCCGCCTCACCGTGGGCGAAGGCGGTACCGGCGCTCAGGGCGCCGACGCTGCCGAGGACGGCACCCAGGACGGCGACCTTCTGAAGCTTGCGCATTTCTTCTCCGGAGATTGAGCGGATGCGATCCGCGAAGAGCGACTACTGACAGTAACGAGAGCCCGACCGGAAATTCCCGCACCGCTCGATGCGGCATGGACAGGCCGTAACAGCACAGTCGCCCCGCGACCGGGCGCAGGTGACGCCCTGGGCCGCGGGGACGGCGAGCGGTCCCGATCGGGACGCTGGCCTCAACCACCGTCTGCGGACTGCACTTCTGGTACGGGCCGAGGAGGTGGTTCCGCTCCCGAGGGACGCCCTACGGGAAGCGGGCTGGCGGTGACGACGGACCCACGGCAGCGGCTCGCGCCGGCCCCGCCAGACGTTCCATGGCGGACGGAGGCGGCCCCACCCCCGCATCGCTGTGCTCGGGGGCGGGACCACGCCTGACCGTCCGCGAACGGTCAGGACATGCGGGGCAGATCGACCTGTCCCACCGGGGCCGCCGCGAGCCGCCCGAGCCCGAACGGGGAGATCTGCGGGACGTCCGGGGAGATCAGCGGGTTGATCAGCGGGTTGACCTGCGGGTTGACCTGGGGGTTGACCTGCGGGGCGGCATGCGGGACGGACTGCGGGTGGACGACCTGCGGAACGTCGACCTGCGGCGCGACCTGCGGGGTGACCTGCGGCGCCGCCTGGGGGACCACCTGCGGGACGATCTGCGGCACCGACTGCTGCGCGGCAGGTGCCGGGGAGGCCGCCTGCGGAGCGGAGTGCTGCGGGGCGTCCTGCGTGACGGCGGCCTGCGAGGCACCGTGCGACGTGGCCGTCGCCGTGGCGTGGGTGTCGTGGTGCGGGGCGGCCTGGGGGGCGGCCTGCTGCGGGGCGGGAGCCGGCGCCGGGGCGGCCGCCGGCTGGGGCGCGGGGGCCGGAGCGGCCGGCTGGGGCGCGGGGGCCGGAGCGGCCGGCTGCGGCGCGGGAGCCGGAGCCGGGGCGGCCGCCGGCTGCGGCGCGGGAGCCGGCGCCGGGGCAGGAGCCGGCGGGGCGTACTGCTGCGGAGCCGGAGGCGGGGCGTACTGCGGTGCCGGGGCGGGAGCCGGGGCCGGAGCCGGAGCCGGAGGCGGGGCGTACTGCGGTGCCGGGGCGGGAGCCGGGGCCGGGGCAGGAGGCGCGTACTGCTGAGGGGCAGGGGCGGGAGCGGGAGCCGGCGGGGCGTACTGCGGAGCCGGGGCCGGAGCGGGGGGCGGGGCGGCGCCGTTGTATCCGACGGGAGCGTCGGCATGGCTGACGCCGGCACCGATGGCAGATAGACCGCCGGCCGCTGCGACGACGAGCAATGCCTGGTGAAGCTTGCGCATGGAACCCTCGGCCCTTCATTAACCTATACATGGAAATCTGAATTACTTATTTCTGTCCTGCGGGCACCAACAGTGGCGGTCTCGGGTTCACGCCCTGCGCACCCCGGCCGGGACCACGTTGGAAACCTTCCGCAGGCCCGCGACGGCACTCGCTGCGCTGCCCTCCCACGCTCCTCGAAGCCGACGGCTCATCCCATCGCCTCTCCTTCTGAACGTGCGTCGGACAACACTTTCGGCGTGGTCGCCACCGGCCACCCCGGTACCAGGGAGGAGCGTTTCCCGGTGGCGACCCACAGGCCCATTCGCTGTTCTCTCCCAGGGGCAACGGCATTTCCCCGGGCCCGGTCACGGGAACCCGTACGCGGTCACCCATTTGCCACTCCACGGAAATATGGCCGAACGCCGAAAAGGGCCCCGGTACCGGCCTTGCGGCCGGATACCGGGACCCAGTTCGTGTGGCTACGCGACTGCCGGTGCTCAGAAGGCGCTGTTGTTGCAACCCATCGACGAGCCCATGGTGGTGGACTGCGCGCCCGGGGCGCCCTCGCCGTTGAGCGCGTTGCCCAGCACGCCGTTGAGGATGCCGACCTCGCCGAGGACGTCGACGTTCAGGTCGTGCGACCGGCAGGAGCTGCCCTGCTTGATGTCGAACTTGCCACCCTTGCCGTGTCCGCCGTCGGCGTGGGCGGTGCCGGCGCCGACGAGGCCGAGGCTGCCGAGGGCGGCGACCAGGACGGCGGCCTTCTGAAGCTTGCGCATTTTTCTCTCCGGAAGATTGAGCGGAAGCGATCGGTAACAGATCGACTTCTTACAGTTACGGAGGCTAATACGAAATAACCTGATATTGGTTAGCGACGCGCCGGATTGTAGGATTGAGGGCCCGGAAGTCCCCCCGCTGACCTAGCAGTTCAGAGCCTCGGCCGGCGGCACGGGCGGCCGCACTCACGCCGAAGGGCCCTCCAGGGGATCCCGGAGGGCCCGTGCCCGGGCCGCGCGCGTGGCGGGCGGCGGCCTCAGTGCGCCGAGGCGGAGGACGAGGCGAAGGCGTTGGCCTGGGTGTTGTTCTGGGTGCAGGTGATGCCGTGGGTCTGCGGGTTGGCGAGCACGCCGATCGGGAGGTCCGCGTCGAGCAGCGTCTGCGGACTGCACTCCTGGTACGGGCGGAAGAGGTTGTTCTGATCCCTCGGGGCCTGCGGCAGGACCTGCGAGACCTGCGGCGACAGCTGCGGGTTGAGCTGCGGGTTGACCTGCGGGGAAACCTCCGGAGCCTGCTGCGGGGCGCTTTGCGGGGCAGCGGCCTGCTGCGGACCCGCATGCGAGCCGGAAGCGTGCGAAGTGGCCTGCGAAGCGGTCCAAGCGGCGGCCTGGGGGGTGTCCCGCTGCGGGGCAACGGGTGGGGTGGCACCGCCGTACCCGACGGGAGCGTCGGCGAAGCTGCCGCCGGCACCGACGGCGGACAGACCGCCGGCCGCTGCGACGACGAGCGCGACCTGGTGAAGCTTGCGCATGGAACCCTCGGCCCTTCATTACCTGTTACACGGAAAATCTGATGTCGTATGAATGCGCGTCGGACAACGCTGCCGGCGTGGTCGCCGCCGGCCACCCCGGTATCACACAGAAGCGATTCCCGGCTGAAACCCGCGGACCCATTCGCTGTTCTCCCAAGGGGCAACGGGAATTCGCCCGGCCCGGTCACGGGACCCGATGAGCGGTCACCCGTTTGCCAACGTGCGGATATTGGACTCCCAGCCGCGACGTCCTCACAGTGGGCAGTGGCCCCGACGTGGGTCCCTTCGAGCGACACGGACCGGAACGGCCCGGCAAGTCATATGAACATGGGGCCCGTTGACTAATCCGGGCCCCATGTTCACGCGTAGCGCGGCGACCGCCGAAAAGGCCTGTCACCGACTACGTTCAGCCCCGGGCGGCGGCGCGCCGTCCCCGGCGGTAGAGCAGGACGCCGCCGAGGAGCAGCCCGGCACTGGCAGCGGCCGGAACCGCCAGGCTGACCTTTTCCGAACCGGTGTGCGCCAGCTCGGGGCGGGCGGGCGCCGCGACTTGGTGGAGCGAGCGGTGCCCGGCCTCCTGCGTGGCGATGTGGTGCGCCGACGAGGAACGGTGGCCGGACGAACGGTGCCCGGACGAACGGTGGCTGTGCGACGGCCTGTCCTGGCCCCCCTGCTGCATGTGCTGCTTCGGCGCCTTGTGGTGGTGCCGCGCGTGGGACGACGCCTCGATGTTGGCGCACTTGTTCCCGAAGGCGGGGTTGAGCAGGCCCACGATGTCGATCGTGTTGCCGCACACGTTGGTCGGGATGTGGATCGGCAGCTGAAGCAGGTTGCCGGACAGGATGCCGGGAGAGCCGACGGCGGCGCCCTGGGCACCCGTGTCGGCGACGGTCGTGCCCGCGCTGGCGAGCAGCAGGCCACCAGTGGCAGCCGAAGCGGCAATGACCTTCTTGATCACGTGACTCCTCCTTGACAGTGCGGTCACAGCCGCGGACCGCACATCACTCAACGAGACAGAAGGAGGAAGGCTACGAATCCGGCATTTCGATCACTCATTCAGCTTGGTGCGTGCGCTCACGCGGCTGACGAGTGACACCAATTCGATTTTATGGAGAGGTGTTCTTCATCCGCGGCCGCCGTCGGGCCGGGCTGGGAGCGGGCGCCGCCCCGGCGGTCCGGCCGGCAACACCCCCACGTGACAGCCGGACCGCCGCCCCTGACCGCTGCTGACTCCGGCGGCCGAAGCCGCCCACCGGGAAGTCCGGAGCGCCGGCGGATCCGCCGGCCGCGATCAGCCGATCAACGCGGGCTGAGCAGCCCCAGTGGCAGCTGACCGACCTGCAGCCCACCGATGTTGGAGTTCGCCCTCACGGGGTCGCCGAGGATGCCGATGACTCCCGGACCGGGCTCGGCGTGGGCGGGGAGGGCGAGGGCCCCGGTGAGAGCGACGGCTCCCACGAGGGTGACGAGTACACGGCGCATAGCGGCTCCTGCTTCACTTCGAGTGGTTGGCGTGCTGCTTGCACGGCGCACCCTCCCACCCGCGCGGGGCGGGCCGGCGACATCCACGCCCAGCGGTCACCTGATCGCACGCCTGCGAGGAACACCCGCGAGGCACGGCTCGCGAACAAAGGGAAGTCGACTGGGCCGACAGGGTGGTTCGACCCGCTCGCCGCCCCGAAACCCGCGGACACGTACGCCGGTCGCGACCGGCTCACGGCCTGGTCAGCCGCACGGGCGGGGCAAATTACGAACCCTCGATCATACAATCCGGCGCGTCGTTGCGCGACTTCAGGTTATTTCGTATTAGCCTCCACAACTGTACGAAATCGGTACATCACAGGTGAAATCCGCTCAACCTAACCGGAGTAGAAATGCGCATGCTTCGCACGGCCGCCGTTGTGGCCGCCGCACTCGGCACCATTGGCATCCTCGGCGCCGGCACCGCCTATGCCGATGGCGGCAAGGGAGGTGGCGGCAAGATCGAGATCAAGCAGGGCAGCTCGTGCCGGTCGCACGACGTGAACGTCGACGTCCTCGGCGAGGTCGGCATCGCGAACGGCCTGGGAGGCAACCTGCTCGGTGGCGAGGGCGACGCGGGTGCGCAGTCCACCACGATGGGTTCGTCCATGGGCTGCAACAACAGCGTCGGCAAGTAAGCCCTCACGGGAACCGGCCCCGGCGTCCGAGCAACGGCTCGGGCACCGGGGCCGGCCCGTGTCTGCCGGGAGCCCGGTCAGTCGCTGCGCCGGATCTGCGTGAGGGAGGCGGCCGCGGCGAGGAACAGCCAGGTGGTGACGATGAAGGGCCAGCTCAGCGTGCGTCCGCCGAACGGCGCGAAGTAGGCGTTCAAAGCGGCCGTCAGCACCGTCGTGACGGCCACCGCAACCATCGTGTAGAGCGCGTTCGGCACCGTCCTGGCCAGGAACATGCCGCCCATGGCGACGGCCACGAGGACCGCGTTGTAGCCGTAGACACCCGCGGCGACCCCGGCCGGCGGAGCGCCCAGGGCCCAGGACAGGGCCACCGCCAGGGCACTGCCGGCGACGGCGGCAAGCCCGTGGCGGATCCCGCCCACGAACAGTCCCACCAGCATGATCGCGCCGACGTACCAGTGCGCCGAGAGGCCGACCTGGGAGATGTTGGCGAAGAACCCGTGCCACAGGTCGGTCCAGGTGTACTTGACGCCGGGGACCGCGGCGAGCGGCAGCGCCGCGGAACTCCCGCCGGGCCAGACCCGGGTGAAGGCCGGGGCCGCCGCCAGCACCACCCCGACGACCACGCAGAACGGCGCGGTCAGCACCGGCAGTCGCCAGGGCGCCACCAGGGCGGTCAGCGCCGAGTGGGCCAGTACGCAGACGACGGCGCCGCCGATGGTCAGCGCGTACGTGGAGGGGTGGGGGCCCAAGAAGACGTACAGGGCGATGCCCGTCAGGCAGCCGCTGAAGCCCTGCGTACCCAGGTCGATGGTGCGACGCTCCACGCCCATCGCGTACGCGGCCGCGGTGGAGACCGCGGCGCCCAGCAGCCCGAAGACGCCCGCCTGCCAGCTGCCCACGAAGACCGCGAGCATGAACAGGACGCCGGTCCAGACGTTCGTCAGCAGGCTGAGCTGGCCGAAACTGCGGACCAGCTGTGCCGTGAGGCGCATCGGGCCGGGGAGGGCGGGAGCCTCCGCGGTGGTCTCGGGTGCGGCCGGCTTCCATGTGTCGGGGGTGGTCACGGTGCCTCCTGGGCGGTCCGGGTGCGCTGCTGCCGTGTCCGCTGCGGAAAGCGGGGCCGCGGCCGCACGGACCGCGGCGCGCCACCGCGTCCGGCCCTAGGGCAGGACACCTTGCAGGGCATGTGTCGAGGGCGGGGCGGGGGTCGTCGCGGTGTCCTGGGCCGACGCGGTGGCGGATGCCGTCGCGGTGGCGTGCGCGGGTTGCGGGGCGTACGGCGCCGGCGGGATGTCGAGACCGTCGTCGGATACGGACTGGGCGTCAGAGAGGAGCTTGTGCACCGGAGTCGGCGCGATCTGCCACACCCCGCCCTCTTCGCGCAGGGCGAGGACGTGTCCGCTCCCCGTGTGCGCCCCCGGCCCCGAGAACCAGCGGGCGTCGCTCGGGTCCCACCAGCGGTCGCCGACCCGTAGCACCTCGTGGTAGACCACGGTCCGCCCGATCCACGCGTCGCTGACCTGCGCCTCGTTCCACACGGCCCGCCAGTGTTCGGGGGCCATCGGCGGGGTCAGCACGGCGGCGCGGGCGCGGGTGTGCGGTACGGACTTCCGGGTCAGGAGGGCCGCCGCCACATCGGCGTGCACCCCGCAGTCGCCGATGAGGTCGCCGTCCTCCACCAGGTCGCACCAGTGCGTCGGCCACGGCACCGGCCCCCACCGAAAGAGCCCGGGGACCGCGGCGAGCGCGGTCCCCGTATCCCCGAAGTGCGTGAGCTGGGCGAACACGCTGTGTCTGACCATCTGGCAGCACGCCTTGGCGTGGCCGGCCACCCGGGACAGGCCGATCCGGTCGAACCGCTTCAGGTCTGCGATCAATCCGCTCATCACTGCCCCAGTTCCCGCGGCGCTCTCCCGCGCCCGAAGTCGTAGGCCATCGAAGTGTCGTAGCCGCCGCACATGCCGAACGCGAGGTAGTCGCCCTCCTGCACGTCGGTGAGGTCCAGCCGGACCGACAGCACGTCGTGCTCCATACAGGACCGGCCGAGGATCCAGCTCCAGCCGGGCCGCAGCGGCACCCAGCGGGAGCCGTCGAACCGGGCCACGGGGTGCGGGTGGAAGGGCGCCTCGGGCATATCGCCTTCGGCCGCGTCGACGACGATGTCGTAGCCGCGGTGCGACGCCCGGCGTGCCAGGACCTGTGTCACCACCGCGGCCGACGGCTGGGTGAGGAGCTTGCCCGGCTCCATCACCAGCAGGGGGTCCCCCTCGCGTGCGGCGGCGGGCCCGTGCGCGAGCACGTACTCCAGCGAGGGGCGCAGATACGACAGGTCGTCGACGTGCCACCCGCCGCCGAAGTCCAGTACGGCCGGGGGCCCGCCCAGCTGGTCCGCCAGCGGATCGGCCGCGCTGAGCGCCGCCACGCACTCGCGCTGCCAGCGCGGCGCGCCCAGGACGCTCTGGGCGAAGTGGAAGTGCATGCCCCACCCGGCCCCGAGGCGCTTCGCGAGCGAGCCGAGCAGCCGGGCCGTCTCCGCCATGGTGTCGCGCTCGTGCAACGGGACGCCGAAGCGGCTGACGAGTCCGGCGGGCGCGACACGGACCCCGACGACCTCGGCTTCCAGCTGGAAGCCGCTGTCCAACAGGGAGTGCAGGCTGCTCAGTTCGGCCACGGAGTCGGCGAAGAAGGCGAAGCAGCGGACGCGGTCGGTGGCGGGCCACCACTTCGCGGGCCCGTTGAGGATCGCCCGCTCCGCCGCCATGCCGTGCCGCTCGGCCGCCTGGAGCTCGTCCAGGCTGATCGCCTCGGCGGCCAGCCCCAGCCGCGCGGCCTCACGCAGCACCGCGGGCTGGGGGCAGGTCTTCACGCTGTGCGCGAGGAGGACCCGGCCGACTCCCTCGACCTCCTGCCGCAGGGCCCGGACCCGCTCGGTGAACAGGGGAAGGAGGATCTGCCGGTAGGGAGTGGCCGCGCTCCCCGGCGGATCGAGCAGTTCCTCGAAGCCGTCCGTGCGCACGGCTTGTCCTTCGGTACGCGTGGCCCGCTCTTCGGTCGGCCCGGCCGCTCCCGCACCGCCCGCGGCCCATCCGTCCACGGGCCCGGCCGGCGACTCGGTGGCAAGGGCCGCCCCCACCACGCCCGTGCGTTCCGCCGTCTCCGCCGTCTCCCCCGCTCCCACGCACTCGGCCGCTCCCGCGGCGGGCGTCGGGTTCAGGTTCGGATGGCCGTCGATCGGCTCCTCGTCGTTCGTGGGCGGGACCAGGCACCGCTGGCCCAGCGAGGGCATACCGGAATGCCGCTTGTCGCCCGGCCGGGAGATCCCGCCCGCGACCCAGGCGATGGGGGTGATGCCCAGGTCCGGGTGCACCGGGATCTCCTCCACCACGCGGGTGAAGCCCGGCGTGAGCCGTCTGCCGCGGTCGGCGGCCTCTCCGGTGACCAGGGCGGCGGGCAGGTTCGCGCCGCACACGGAGGCGCCGTGGATCCAGGCGGGCAGCCGCGGGTTGATCTCCATGAGCGTGAGCTCGCCGCTCCAGCTGCGGATCAGCTCCAGCTCGCCGCCGCCGTTCCACATCGCGTCGGCGAGCAGTTCCGCCAGCCGGGCGTGCATGGCCGCGTCCAGTTCGGCGACCTCGCCGGCCCAGGTCTTGCCCTCGGTCGTGACCATCGCCTTGGTGATGAAGACCGCGTCCAGCAGCCGGCCGTCCAGCGCGGAGAACGCGATGCTGCACTCCTGGCCGGCGACGTGTGCCTCCAGGTGCCAGTTGCCGCCCCAGGTCCGCTGGACGACGTCGCCCAGGGCCAGCGCGGCCCCGGCGGTGTGGGCCCGGTACGCGTCGTAGTGCTGGCCCTTGACCCACACCCCGTACGGGGACCGGCGGATGAACCGGTCGACGGCCTGCCAGCTGGTGTCGGTCTCGTACTCCGGGGCGCGCAGCCCCAGCCGCCGCGCCGCTTCGACGGGGGGTTTGCCCACCAGCTCCAGCGCGGTCTTCGGGGGCCCCAGGATCCGGTCGTGGGACCCCAGTTCCCGTGCCAGCAGGCGGACTTCGAGATCCAGACAGGGGATCAGGACCGCGTCCTCGGGCTCCAGAAGGCGGTCCATCTGCTCGACCCAGGTCGCCAGGTGCGCCTCGCGCCACGCGGGGAGGCAGACCAGGTCGTCGAGGAGCCCCGAGTGCAGTCCCGAACTCTCCCGCGAGTAGTCCAGACCGACGATGCGGAGGTCGGGCCGGGCCAGGCGCAGCGACCGGGCCACGCTCAGCCCCGGCGACGGGTTCGGGCCGCTGTGCATACCGCTGACGAAGACCGTGCCCACCTTCGTCGCGGGACCGTGGGGGCCGTCCACGACGTCCGAGCGCGTGGCGGCCCCCGGCGATGCCCCAGGATTGGTGGCACCGCTGCTGGCGCCCGCTGACTCGTGTTTGTCTTCTTGAAGCCCCATGCCGACATCATCAGCAGAGGTCCGTACACCCGCACCCGCTGACGGCCGCGAGGGTGAGAGGCCCGCGCCGGCCGTCGGGGCCGCGGCCGCGGATCAGGACCGGCGCGGCGTCTCCCCTCGGGCCAACGGGGTGAATTCCCCTCGCTCCGCCCGGTGTTCGACATGACGCCAGGCCGCCCTCGCTCCGAGGGGAGCGAGGGCGGCCTGGCCGGTGATACGGAGAGCGCGGAAGGGTGGTCACCCGCTTGCCGGTACGCGGGCAGGTCGCCGGGCAACCGCGGAACCGGGCCCGGGATCAGTCAGGCCCGGGACAGACCAGGCCCGCTCGCCCACCCCACCGCCCCCGGCTCAGAAACCGAGGTGGGGCAGCTTGAAGTTCCTGGGTGCCGGAACCCGGTTGGAGCAGTCCACGACCGGACCGACCCTCGTGCTCGAGTTGTTCAGCAGGCCGTTCTCGGGCCACACCACGTGCTGGCGGACGGTCGACGCGCAGCTCTTGCGCTGCTGGATGACGCGCCGGCCGTCCTTGGTGGTGTAGATGTCCAGGCGCTTGTCGACGCAGGTGCCGTGGCCCGGGGCGGTGTTCTCGCAGCCGCCCGTGGCGGCCTCGGCGTACGCCTGGGTGGCACCGGCGCCGGTGATGGCGAGGCCGCCCAGGAGCGCCGAGACGACTGCGATCTTCTTCCCACTGAACATGTACCGCGTTCCTTTGTGATCGGTGCCCGGGCGCCCTGCACCGTGAACCGGCCGCGCCCGGGCCTTTGCTGAGGTCGGAAAAAGGGCCCCGGCGCCGAGCGCGTGGCTCGGGCACCGGGGCCCCTTCCCATTACTTGCCGAAGGCGTTGTTGTTGCAGCCCATGCTCGAACCCTGCTTGGTGTGCTGCGCACCCGGGTCGCCCTCGCCGTTGAGGGCGTTGCCCAGCGCGCCGTTCAGCAGGCCGACCTGGCCGAGGATGTCGACGTTCAGGTCATGCGACCGGCACGAGGTCATCTGCTTGAGGTCGATGTGCTTGTCGCCCTTGTCCTTGTCCTTGTCCTTGTCCTTCTCCCACTGCGGGGCGGCCTGCGGCTCCGGCTGCGGAGCGGCCTGCGGCGCCGGGGCCTGGGGAGCCGGCTGCGGAGCGGCCTGCGGGGCAGGGGCCTGCGGAGCAACAGCCTGCGGGGCCGGCTGGGGAGCGGCCTGCGGGGCGGGCGCGGGAGCCGGCTGCGGAGCAGCCTGCGGAACCGGCTGCGGAGCGGCCTGCGGGGCGGGCGCCTGGGGAGTGGCGGCCTGCGGAGCGGCCTGGTGGCCGTAGCCGCCGTGCGGGGAGCCACCCTGCGCACTGGCACCTGCCGCGGACTGCGAAACGGCCCAGGCGGTGACCTGCGGGCCACCGTCGGCGAAGCTCACGCCCGCGCCGAAGGTGGACAGAGCGCCGACCGCGGCGACGACGATCGCGACTTGCTGAAGTTTGCGCATGGAACCCTTGATCCTTCTATTACATGTAGATGGGAGACCTGACTTGACTACTTATCGAGAGTATGCGCACACCGAGAGTAGTCATTCTGGTATTTCACCCCACTACGCACCCCGTGTCGGACCACGGAGGAAGCCTCCCGCAGGCCCGCGCCGACACTCTCGACGCGACCCTCCAGCACTCTTCGAGATCGACGGCGAAGCCCCTCGCCGCCCCTTCGGCGTACACCGGAAGGCGCCCCACAAACACTCCTGAGCAGGCCGCCTGACCTCGGCAAATCCCGTTGCGAACCCGTATGGCACTCCCTTGGGCGTCAATGGCGGCACACCTGCCGCGACTCCGTTCGCCGCCCTCTCGGGGAGGGCAACGAGACCTCCCCCCGCCCGGGTCACGGGAGCCGGCACACGGTCACCCGTTTGCCCAGTGGCGAGATGGCGAAAGGTGTGTTGAGGCGGCACGGCTACGGCGGCGCCAGGGAAGGAGCGCCCTCGCCGCCCCGATGTTCGGCCATTGCCGCCGCAAATCCAGCCCCTTTTGTCGCACCCTCCTCCATCCCTTTTCGTCGCACCCTTCCCGCGGGCGACCACGGCCCGACCTCCAGTGGCACTGCAGCAGCGCTGGAGCAGTGCCGGCGCAGTGCTGGAGCGGCACTGAAGCGACACCGGAACGTATTGGATCGATCGGTTCAATACCTGCTAGCGTCCCGGGTGACGGAGTCGGCGAGGGCCACAGGGCTACCGCCACCACGCACCCGCATTTTGTACCGCCCAGAACAAAACGCTCGCGCATCGCTGCAGGCTCACACACCACCGCAGGAAGGGACCCCCGTGCCAATCGCCGTCTACGTCCTCGGCTTGGGCATCTTCACCCAGGGCACCTCGGAGTTCATGCTCTCCGGCCTGCTGCCGGACATGGCTCGCGACCTGGGCGTTTCCATACCCGACGCCGGGCTGCTGATCTCCGCTTTCGCGATCGGCATGGTCGTCGGCGCACCACTGCTGGCCGTCGCCACCCTGAAGTGGCCGCGCCGCACGGCTCTGGTGGCGCTCCAGGCCGTCTTCATCGCGGCGCACGTGGCCGGCGCGACAGCGCCCGACTACGGCATGGTGTTCGCCACCCGCGTCGTCAGCGCCCTGGCCTACGCCGGATTCTGGGGCGTCGCCGTGGCGGCCGCCGTGGGCATGGTCCCGGACGCCGCCAAGAGCAAGGCCGTCGCGGTCGTCGCCGGTGGTCTGACCCTGGCCACCATCGTGGGTGTCCCGGCCGGCACCGTGCTGAGCCAGTTCGCGGGCTGGCGCGCGGCGTTCTGGGGCGTCGCCGTGCTCACCCTGATCAGCGCGGTGGCCGCGCTGATCGCCATCCCCGGCGGCAAGGAGACGGCCGAGGAACCCCGTACGGTCCGGTCGGAGCTGCGCGCCATGGCCCGCCCGCAGCTGTGGTTGTCGTACGCCATCACCGCCTTCGGCTTCGGCGCCGTCATCGTGACCTTCAGCTACCTCGCCTCCGTCCTGACCGAGGAGAGCGGACTGCCCGCGAGCCGGGTTCCGGCGGTCCTCGCGCTCTTCGGCGTCGGCGGCCTCATCGGCATGACGGTCGGCGGCCGCACCGCGGGCAGCCGGCCGATCCGCACGCTCTGCCTGGGACTTGGCGGCCTGGTCCTCGCCTCCGCCCTGCTCGCGGTCTTCGCGCGGAACGCGACCGTCACCGTCATCCTGGTCTTCTTCCTCGGCCTGACCGGCTACCTGACCAACCCCGCGCTGCAGTCCCGCGTGTTCGTCCTGGCACCGGGCGCCCCCACCCTGACCGGAGCCACCAACACCTCGGCCTTCAACGTCGGCAACACCCTCGCCCCCCTGCTGGGCGGCATGGCCATCAACGCCGGCTTCGGCTTCGCCTCGGTGGCGTGGATCGGCGCGGCCCTGGGCGCGGCCGGTCTCCTCGCAACCCTCTGGGCGAGCCATCTGGAACACCGCACCCGTCGCGACGAGCACGCGGCCCGCGACCCGAAGAGCCCGCGCCGCCAGCCCGCCGCCATGGACGCCTGACCAGGTCGGCGGCCCCGCAATCGAAGCGGCACCGGCAGGCCGCTCAAACGGCGAACTACTTGACCAACCACAGCACGAACAAGACACCCGTCACCAACAACACCGCACCCTCGATCCAGTCCGACAACGTGAACTGGCTCTTCTTCTCGGCGCTTACGTTCTCGGCGCTTACGTTCTCGGTGTGGGCGTTCTCGGTGTGGGCGTCGTGCCCCTGGTCCCCGGCCATATCCCCGTCCCCCTGGTGTCGGTCGCACCCCAGATCTACACCATCACCAACAGGGCCGTGTACGAGGCCCTCGGGCCATCGCGACGAAGCCGCGGCGCTGGACGTCCGCCGCCTCGCTCTACCCCTGGTCGCGGAGCCATCGCAGCAGCCAGCTGACCAACCCGGAGCCGACGGCTCCGGCGGCTCCCAACGCCACTTGGAAGACCAGGCGGCGCAGGCGTCGAGTCCCCCAGGCGCGGGATGGAGGGGCTTCTTCGGTGCTGGTCATGATCCGTGTTCTCCTTCTTTCCGGGGGGATCTGCGCCCCTGTCTCAGGGTGCCAGCGCCACCAGCGCCGAAGGGGCGGTGTGACGTTGCCGTCCCAAGTGGCAGCGCCTGAACGCGTTACCGCTTGGGCCGTCAACACCATCTGGCCGCCAGAGTGGTTGGAGCGGCGAAATACTGGGGGGATGCAGAACGGAGAGACCCCGACGGGACTCCCTACGGCAGGGGCATGCGCCGACACACGTGGGATGCGGCTCGCTCCGCTGAAGGACGACTTGACGCCGGAGAAACGCGCGCTGGCTGAGAACTTGCGGATCGTCTTCCTTGCCCTGAAGGTGAGCGTGCGACGGTATGCGACACGCCGCCATCTCAGCCCGGCCGCGGTGACCCGTTACCTCAACGGGGAACGGGTTCCGCCTTGGGACTTCGTCGCGCGACTGATCGCGGATGTGCAGGAGGCGCAGGCTCCCCTCACCTCCGAGGCGGAAGCGGCCCTGCGCGAGCTGCACCGGGCAGCGCAGAAGAGCAATCGGCGCAGGAGTCAGGTGGAGACACTCCAGGACCGGCTCGAGGAGGCCGACGAGGAGACCCGGCGGATCAAGACCCGGGAACGGGCACTGGAGGAAGGCCTCTGCAGCAGGGAGCAACAGCTCGCCGATGTGCAGGGCAGGTGCCGGAAGCTCGAGGTGGAGTTGGAGGACCGACGGCTGACGCACGGTGCCGAACTGGAGCTCTGGCAGGGCGAGTACGCACGGCTGCGGGAGGAATGCTCGGACCTGCAGGAGCAGGTGCTCTACCTGCAGGAGTCGTTGGCGGTCACCAGGGCCGAGCTGATCGCTGCAGAGGAGCAGTGCCAGCGCCTGGAGACACAGTTGGAGGCGCTCGACGAGCTGGGACTGGACTCGGGCTCTTCGGATGAGAGGCCCGCTCTGGCGGCCGCGTTGGAGGCGGTGGACCAGACCGCGTCCGTGCCCGAACTGGTGGCGGCCGTCGAGGACCTGGAGTCGCGTACCCGGCGGACGATGGCCAGCGAGCTGGTGAAGTCGGCAAGCCGATCGCGCAAGGCCACGGAGGTCGTGGGGCTGTTGGCCGCGTTGCACCGTGCAGGTTTCGACGCACATGCCACGACCGCACTGCCGACCGTGGTGATGACCCGCTCCGTCGAGGACATCGGCATCCTGGCGTGCGAGCTGGTGCGCGAGAAACTCGACGGATACGCGGTGACGCTGCTGCGAACCTCCGTGGAACTGCACCGCACCGCGGACGTGGCCGCCTTCGCACTCGCGCTGCACCAGGGCGGTCAGCCGGAGTACGCGTCGAGCCTGATCGGTGCTGCGGCTGCCACTCGCCCGGTAGCGGATGTGGTCTCCGTCGCGGCCCTCCTGGCCGGCCGCGGGCTCGACAGCACAGTGACGGCGGCGTTCTCGGCGGCCGCCGCACACCGCCCTGTGTCCGAGGTCGTGGATCTGGTGCTCGCGCTCCGGAATGCGGGTATGAACACGTGCTGCGACCAGCTACTCCTTGCCGCAGTGGCTCGGCGTCCCGCCACCGACGTCGCGGACCTGATGGCCTCGTTATCGCGCCTCGGTCTACGTCAAGAGGCCGAGGCCGTGTTCCGAGCCGCGCAGGAACGCAACGCCGGGAGTCTCATCACGTTCGTCTCCGTCCTGCTTGAGATGCACGAACACGACCGGGCCTGGACGGTCCTGGTGGATGCCGCACAGTCCCGGCCGGCTGACGAGGTTGCGGCGCTCATCGCGGGACTGCTGGTCACCGACCGGCGCCAGTACGCCGTGCGCGTGCTGATCACCGCTCTGTGGGCCCACGACGCGCCGCAGAACCGGATGCTGATCACCGCGCTCGACGACACGATGCCCGGGGCCGAAGAGATTGTTGAGGGGGCGGCCGGAGACAGCAGCCCGTGGGATGCCGCCGCTCTCCTTGGCTGCCTGGAGGACTGCGGCTTCCCCGTTCTGGCCGAAGTGGTCTTCAACTGCACGCTGCGTGAACGGCCTGTGGGGCACTCGGGGGAATTCCTGCTGGAGGTCTCCCGCACACGATGGGGCAAGGCCACGGCAGCCACCTTGTGCGACCGCGCCGACAAGGCCACGCCGCTGGACCTGGCATCGCTGCTGTTGGCACTAGCCGCGGCCTCCCCACTGGTCGAAACCTTGGACGCCGTCGTTCACCAGTGCGCCCAGAGTCGGGAGGCGGCGGACCTCGTCCTGGTGGTGAAGTACCTCAGGGCCCTGGACCGTATCCATGATCCGTTCGCCGAGCGGGCCGTGCAGCGCCTGCTCCACCATGTGGTCCACAGCGGACGAATTCCTGACCTGATCGCCTTGGTGGTGGCGTTCGAGGCGGGCGGCCTGAATTGGGACGCCCAGCTCCTGGCAGGTGACGCCGGCGCCGTGCACGGGCTCATTTTCGAGCAGGCGTTGCACAAGGAGCGCACCAAGCACGAGCAGAAGGTCCTGTCCTGGTCGTTCTGGCGCAAGGCACCGCCTCGGCACGCTTCCCGGCTCACCTGAGCCTGCCCGGCCGGACAGGCCGTGGGCTCGTCCACTGCCGTCGCGGCCTGACCGGGGACTGCCGCGCGCACGTCGCCGGCGATGACAACGCCAGCCTGTGACGGTGCTGCTGAGCCTGCGACTGCCGCAAAAGGCGGCCTGAGGGCGCCGGGGCCGCAGACGGGCGGACAGGGTGAAGGCCCGCAACTCCCGGAGGAGTTGCGGGCCTTCACCTCTTGCGCCTTGCCTTCCGCTAGGACGCCATGTCTCGCGCTACGACGCCTTGTCTTCCTCGTCGGCCTTCTGCTTACCGAGCGCGCGCTCGCGCATCTTGGCCGCCAGGTCCTGCTTGCGGTCGTCGGCCGCCTTACGGTCTGCCGTGCGTGCGGCGCCGGGGCCCAGCTGGTCGGCGCGGGACGCCCTCTTGCGCTGCCCGCCCACGCCGAGGAGATTGTTGCCGCTCTTGGTCATGGCTCGGACGATACAGCGCCCTTCGGCCTGCGGCCGCTCCTTTTCTGCTCACGTCCTCTTCCACCCGGGTCTCCGCGCTCGGCCTCGGCTGCATGGGCATGTCCGCCCTGTACGGCGACGCCGACCGTGCCGAGTCCATCGCCACGATCCACACCGCCCTCGAAGCGGGGATCACCCTGCTGGACACCGGCGACTTCCACGGCACGGGCCACGACGCACTGCGGCATGGGCCACAACGAACTGCTGATCAACGGGGCGCTGCGCACCGCCACCGGCGCGGCCCGCAAACAGGCACTCACCAGCGTCGAGTTCGGCGCCATCGCGGAACTGGTCCTCGGCGCAGATGGCACACCTCGACGGCGAGCGCTGACCTGGGCACCCCGGCGCCTTGCCGGGACCGCCGCAGCACGGTGCGTATCAGATCCACCAGCTCCGCGAGACCGGCATCCGTCACCTGGAACAGCCGCTCGTTGGACCGTGCCGCCTGGACCACTTCGGCGTCCGGCGATCAGCCCGCCCCCTCTCCAGCCGGGTCAGCTCCGCATGTACCTGATGGGGCTGTGCGTGCCAGAAGTCGGCCACTCCGAGGTCGAAGGACTTCGCCAACTCGTAGCCGGTCAGCCCCCCTTCGGGCATCGCCGCCGGCACCACATGCCGTAGCGCCATCGGCCGCACTGCTCCACTGGTCCAGTGTTGCGGAACCCTGCGCTCCTCTGTTGCCGGACTCTGCGGTGATCAATACTCATGAGCAGAAGTAGTCATATTCATGGGTAGTACGCGTCCGTCATGAGACGGTACGCGTCCGTACGTGGAGGATGAGCCGTGACCGCCAAGACCACCGCCCAGCGTTTCCGAGCCGCCATCGAGCAGGGCGAACTCGCGGCCCTGGACGACCTGTTCGCTGACGACTGCCTCCTCTACAGCCTCGCGAAGCTCAAGCCCCTCGATGACAAGCAGATGATCCTCGGCCTCTTCGACGTCCTGCTGCACACCTTCGAGGACTTCCGTTACGTCGCCCAGTACACCGGCCCCGCTGAGACGAGCGCCGATGGCACCGAGGCTCCCTCGGAGATACTGGTCTTCCGCGGCACCGTGGGCGGCACGGAGATCCACGGGATCGATCAGCTGCACTTCGGGGACGACGGCCGGATCAAGGAGTTCAGCGTCTTTGTCCGGCCGCTGTCCGCCGCGCAGGCGCTGAGCGAGGCGGTGCTCGCCAGGCTGGCGGAGGCGGGGCTCGTGCCGGCGCCAGCCGCCCAGTAGCGCGGGATCGGCCGCAGGCCGGTGCGGCGCCGGGCGCGCCAACGACTGGCCGGTCCGGCGTACGAGGGTTTACGGCCACGGTAGAGCAGAGTGCGGTAGACCAGCCGGGAGCGGTCGCCGGGCCGATAGCAGCACAGTCCCGCGACCGACACCCGCACCGTGCCCTTGGCGGTCACCTTCACCACCGGTGGTGCCGGTTGGCAGCCAGGGACAGCTCGTGCCCGGTGACGCCGGGGATGTGCTTGGCGGCCTCGTACGGGCCCATGTTGGTGCCCTTGGTGAACGGTCAGTACGTACCGGCCGAAAGGTTCCTTCAGCTTCGGGTCCGCGCCGGAGGCCGGGCCGACGCGCCGCCACCATTCCACCCAGTACGCCGTCCGCGCGGTGATCCCCAGCTCCGCCCTGGCCCGCTTGACCTGCAGCGCGACCCGTTTGGCGAACATCGCCGTCAGGTCGTCACAAACTCACATCTGCGCCTTGCGCACCAGGCAGGCCAGCGGCGCGGCCCATCCGGCCACCGACCACGGCCCCTTCGATCTGGTCCTGGCCGGAGACCTCTTCGACCAGCTCGGAGAACGCTTCACCCGAGCCCTGACCCGTACGCCGCCTTGATGACCCGCATCGGCCGCTGAATCCTCGTGGAACGCACCCCCGCCGACATCGAGGCCGACGTCCGAGGCGCCGCGCCGCCGGGAAGGAACCGTCGCCGGACCGGACATCACCGCCGATGCCACCGGCCTGACGCTTGTCGCGACGGTGCGGCGCGCTGACGAGCCAGGGTGATCCCCGCAGCCGGCATCGTGTTCCTCCCTGACGCGGCATCGGTCGTCAGTCGAGGCCTTCGATGATGCGGAAGTCGCGCTCGACGCCGTCCGCAAGTACGGCCAGCGCCTCCTGGTAGGCCGCACTCTCGCGTGCGGCGACCGCCTGCTCGAAGCTGTCGAACTCGATCAGGACGGTGCGCTCGGCGATTCCGGCGTCGTGTGCGACGACCCGGCTGCCGAGGGAGAGCGTCCGCCCGCCCGCGGCATCGATGGCTGGACCGGTCAGCTTGTCGTAGGCAGCCACCTTCTCGGGGTCTGAGATGGTGCGGTAGACGCTGACCCAGTAGCCCTTGGCCACGGTACCTCCCGTGTTCGGAATTGATGATCAGAAGCATGCTCGGATCCATGGCCGGCGCGCTGTGGGGCAGCGAGCCGACGGAGACGGCGTCGAAGTCGGACGGCTTCGATCAACCGGCTGGGACTGCGATCGGACTGGTCTCGGGGGAGCGTCGGCGGGCGAGGACGAGCCAGAGCCGGTCGAGTCGGTGACTGGCCTCGCGGGAAGGGCGGCGGCCCGGACTAGAACGAATGCGCATGTACCGGTCCTCCCGGCCGGTCTCGCCTCCGTCGACTCGGGCTTTCAGGAACGCCTGTCACCCAGGCCGTCGGGGCAGGTGCCACAGCAGCCTCCTCCGTTTCGATTTCCGAAGCGGTCGACGATGCTAGCGTGTCGGAATTCGAAGCGTCAATCCTGGAGAGCTGGACATCCCGACATGGCAACACCCAGACCTGGCAAGCCTGTTCGCGGCTCGACCACCGGCCGCCCCCTCATGGCCGCACTCGATCTGTTCGGGCGGCGGTGGAGTCTGCGCATCCTGTGGGAGCTTCGTGCGGGTCCGCTTGGCTTCCGCCCCTTGCAGAAGCGGTGCGACGACATATCCTCCAGCGTGATGCGGCAGCGCCTGACCGAACTGCTGGACGCCCAGGTGATTCACCAACTACCGGACAGCCGCTACGAGCTCACCCCGCTGGGACAGGAGGCGCGCCACACCCTGAACCCCCTTGCCCGCTGGGCGGAACGCTGGGCGGCCACGATCGCCCCGCAAGGGGTGGACCACACCGACGACCAGTCCGCCGGCCGCGTCTCACATCCGGACACCGTGGGCGACGGGACGCCAAAGAGGGACTCCGCGGACTGACGCCCCGCCTCGCATCGGAGGCGGGGCGGGACCGCCGGGCCACGAGGGCGCCGTGGCTCGGCCGGCCGGCGAGATCGCCCCCGAACTCGTGCTCCTCACCACCTGGAACGCCCTGCGCGAGGACGCCGAGCACGATCCGGTGGGCCGTGACCGGCAGCCTTTCGTCAACCTGATCGATGAGCACGGGCCAGATGCCATCCTCCAAGCCGTCGACCGGCTCGTCCCTGCGCCACCTCGGCCGTCGCAAGCCCATGAGCGACATCGTTCAGGCCGTCGCCGGCCTGCTGTCCCACCAGCAGAGCACGGACCTGGCATCGGTACGGCAGATGTGAACTCCGAGTCCGATCGAAGTCCTCGATGCTTCACCGCCAACCGTGCACGAACTCCTTAGCCTCAAGCCGTCTGGAGGAAGGGGTAGTCCGTGTAGCCCTCGGGGCCCTGTGTGTAGAACAGTTCCGGCCGCAGCTCGTTCTCGGGATGCCCGCCCTGCCAGCGCTCGACCAGGTCGGGGTTGGCTATCAGGGCCCGGCCCACGACCACGGCGTCGGCGTGGTCGGCCTCGATCCGCTGCATCGCCTCCTCACGGGTGGTCTGCCAGCGGAAGGCGCTGTTGACGATCAGCTTGCCGTCAAAGCGCTGTCGCAGCTCCTGCACCAGCTCGCCGCCCGGCTCTCTGTGCAGGACGGACAGGTAGGCCAGGCCCAGCGGGCGCAGCTGGTCCACCAGGGTGCCGTAGGTGGCCAGGACGTCATCCCGGTCGGTCTCGAAGACACCCTGGCGGAGGATCTCGGAGGTCATCTCCGGCGAGATGCGCAGCCCGACCCGCTCGGCACCCACGGCCTCGGCCACCGCCGTGACCACCTCGACGACGAAGCGAGCCCGGTTCTCGGGGGAGCCGCCGTACTCATCGGTGCGCTGGTTGGCCCCCGGGTAGAGGAACTGGTGCAGCAGGTAGCCGTTGGCACCGTGGAGTTCCACGCCGTCCGCTCCCGCCTCGACGGCCCGGCGGGCCGCTGCGACGAAGCCCTCCAGGGCCTCCCGGATCTCGGCGGTGGTCATCGCTTCCGGCATGGCGAAGGGCTGCTCGCCCTTCGCCGTGAACGGGATGTTGGCGTCGATGGCGATCGCGCTGGGGGCGAGGATGCGGCGGCCGCCGTTGATGTCGGGGTGTGTGGCGCGGCCGGCGTGCTGGATCTGCATGACGATGCAGCCGCCCTCGGCGTGCACCGCCTCGAACACCTTCTGCCAGCCGGCCGCCTGCTCGTCGGTGGCGATGCCCGGCCCGCCGACCCATCCCTGCGACGCATGGTCGGGGAAGGTGCCCTCGGTGATGATCATTCCGACGCTCGCCCGCTGCCGGTAGTACTCGACCATCAGGTCCCCGGGGATGCCGGAGGAACCGGCCCGCACCCGGGTCAGCGGTGCCATGACGATGCGGTTGGCGAGCGTCATCTTCCCGAGGGAGACCGGGGAGAAAAGCGACGAAGCTGGCGAAGATTCCGAGGTGCTGACAGACATGGATCTCCTAGCATAATTCGGTGCACAGCGGGATGAAGGCCATCCGTTCCTCCATTGGACCGGGTCGCTCGCACTTCGCGCAGCAGGATCGGTGCGAAGACCAGGAACAGGGCGCTGGCGGGCGGGTTGATCAGGAAGACCGAGCCCCACCAGAACCGTTCGAGCAGGCCCCCCGGTCGAGGGACTGGTCTCGCGCGGCTCACCGGGGCGGCCCAGGCTCACCGATGCCCAATTCGCCGTTCTGGAATGCGAGGTGGCCAAGGGTCTCGCGTGTGTGGTCGGGTGCGCGTGCGTGGTCGGGTTCAGAGGCTGATTGCGGGTGCGGTCCTTCGCAGCCACAGGTCGAGCGAGAGGACGAGCTCGATGGCTGAGCGTCCGGTGTTCGCGTGCTCGCCCTCGGGTGGGGAAACGGCGCGGCGGACGGCGTCCCGGTCGAGGAGCTGATGCACCGGGGCCGTGGAGTCGGAGACGACGTCCGCAAGGGTCCGGCGGAGTTGCGACATGTAGGCGGGGCTCTGCGTGACGGCGTAACTGGCCTTCTTGCGCTGGATGATGGCGTCGGGCACCAAGTCCCGCGCGGCCAGGCGGAGCAGGCTCTTCTCGCGCCCGTCGAAGGTCTTCATCGACCAGGGGATGTTGAACGCGTACTGCACGAGCCGGTGGTCGCAGAACGGCACGCGCACTTCGAGGCCGACGGCCATGCTCATCCTGTCCTTCCGGTCGAGCATCTCCGGAAGCCAGCGGGTGATGTGCATATGGCCGATCTCCCGCATTCTGCGTTCCAGGCGGCTTTCGCCCGGCAGCCTGGGCACCTCGGCCAGCGCCTCTTGGTAGGCGTTCTTGGCGTGCGCTTCCATGTCGAGGTCGGCCCGCAGCTCCGGCGAGAGCAGGGTGAGGCGACTGGTGGCGGGATCCGCCAGGCTGAAGGTTTCGAGGCCCGCCCACGGGAACTGCGCGGCGTTCACGGCCTCGGGCCGGTGGAACCACGGGTAACCGCCGAAGAATTCGTCGGCGCCCTCGCCGGAGAGGGCGACGGTCGACTTGCCCCGGATGGCTCGGAACAGCAGGTACAGGGAGGTGTCGAGATCGCCCCAGCCGGTCGGGATGTCGCGGGCGGCCGCGACGGCCTCACGGGTGCGCGGATCCATTAACTCGGCGTCTTTCAGGACGAGGTCCGCATGGTCCGCGCCGACCTGGGCGGCGAGCAGCCGGGCGTACGGAGGGTCGGACTCTCCGCGCAGTTCCGAGGCCTCGAACTCCGCCTCGCTTTCGAAGTCCACAGCGAAGGACGGGATACGGGCGCCCTGCGCCTGCATCGCGCGGGCCGCGATGGCCGTGATGAGGCTGGAGTCCAGGCCGCCGGAGAGCAGGACGCACTGCGGCACGTCGGCGACGAGCTGCCTGCGGGTGGCGTCCTCCAGAAGGCCGCGGACCGTCGCGACCGTGGCGTCCAGGCTGTCGGTGTGTTCCTGTGCGGTGAGCGACCAGTAGCGGTGGACCCGGCTCCCGGTGTCACGAATGCGTACGACCGTGCCCGGTTCGACCTCGTGCAGATGCGCGTAAGGGGTCCTTCCTGGCGTCCTGGTCAGCGAGAAGATCTCGCGCAGGCCGTCGATGCCGACGTCGCGACGGACGTCAGGGTGCGCGAGGATCGCTTTGGGCTCGGAGCCGAACAGCGCGCCCGCCGGAGTCGGTTGCCAGTAGAGGGGTTTGACTCCGAGCCGGTCGCGCACCAGCAGCAGTTCTTCCTTCCGCCCGTCCCACAGGGCGAAGGCGAACATGCCGTTGAGACGTTCGACGAATGCGTCACCCCACTGTAGGTACGCACACAGGACGACTTCGGTGTCGCTCTTCGTCTCGAAACGGTGTCCCTGCTGTGTGAGCTCGGTGCGCAGTTCCTGGAAGTTGTAGATCTCGCCGCTGTACGAGAGCGCGACCGTGGCCGCGGCGCCGTGGCCGGCGACGTCGCGCCGCATGGGCTGACGGCCGCCGGGCAGATCGATGATCGCCAGGCGCCGGTGCCCCAGGAGGGCGTGCCGGCCCTGCCAGATGTCACCGGCGTCCGGCCCCCGGCAGCTCATCGTCTCGGTCATCGCGGCCACGGCCGTCCGGTCCGCCGCGCCGAGGTCCCGGTCGAATCGAACTAACCCGGCAACACCACACATGACTTGTCCTTCCGAAGGGCGAGTACTGGATTTTGAAGAGAATGTGACCTGCACCAAATCCCGGTCAACCCTGGTCAGCGGCCGGGCAGGAGACGACTTCGACCCGGCCGCCTGGGCCCACCGTGACCTCGACGCGGTGGCGCGTGTCTTCTTGCCAGACCGCCTGGAGCAGGAGTTCGCGCAGTGCCACCAGCTGTTCCTGGAGGCTGTGTCCGGCCCGGGCCAAGGCCCCTCGCTCGGGCACCGAGCGGCGGGCGCGGCGCCGGTCCCGGTCGCCGCACAGGACTCCCGCGACCCGCTCGGCGATCGCCACCCACTGCTGGCTGCTGACTGCTGGTCTACGAGCTACCCGCCTACGCGCGAACTCGCCGCCGCGGTGAAGAACCGCCTCAAACGCATGCCGTACCGCACCCGTCTGATCGACGGCTACCTCACCGGAACAGGTCCATCTCCACCGATACCGACCAGACCTTGAGCGCAAAAGGCGTCCAGCGGCCGGTCGTCGTTCTGTGCACGGTGGTCGCCTCGCTCAACGACGCCAGGCCGACACGACTGCCACGGCCTGGTCGATGTTGAGGCGCGGGTCGCAGAGGGTGGTGTAGCACAGTGGGTCGAGGAGGTCGTCGAGATGTGACTCGTCCGCCACACATTCAACGACGGTCTCCGGCGTGGCTTCCAGGTGCAGCCCCCCTGCGACCACGTGCTCTGCGGCGGCCGCCTCTTGGAAGCGCTCCACTTCGTGCTTGATGTTGGTCAGCAGGCGGGTCTTGCGGCCCAACGGGCCGCGCTGAGTGTTGCCGTGCATCGGATCGCACAGCCAGATGACCGGATGCCCCGCGTCGCGGACAGCGGCCATCAACGGCGGCAGCCACTCCGCGACCCGATCCGCGCCCATCCGGGAGATGAGCGTCAGTCGGCCGGGCGTACGAGCCGGGTCCAGGACCGAACAGAGTTGAGTCAGCTCGGCGGGTGTCATCGTCGGACCGACCTTGCAGGCCACCGGATTCTGGACCCGGGCCAGCAGCTGCACGTGTGCACCGTCCAGCTGGCGGGTGCGGTCCCCGATCCACGGCCAGTGCGTCGAGGACAGCAGCAAGCCTCTTCGGCCCTGACGCAGCAACGGCAGCTCATAGTCCAGCACGAGGGCCTCGTGACTCGTCCACACAGGTGCCGCGGCCGGCAGACCCCAGGCGCCGCCGAGTCTGCGCAGGAATTCCGTTCCGGCGTGAGCGGCCCGGTAGCCGGTGAGCAGGCGCGCCGGATCCGGCTGGCGCAGCCGCGGATCGGGCTGCGGATCGTTGACCAAGTGGCCGCGGAACACCGGTATCTCGAGCTCTCCGTGCCGCTCCAGGTCGGCGGAGCGGGGCTTGGCGAACTGACCCGCGATCCGCCCCACCCGCACCACGGACAGGCCGGTTCGGGCCTGCATCGCCCCGGCCAGCGCGTTGAGCATGCCAGCCTTGCGGCTGAGCACCTCGGGAACGCAATCCGCGGGGTCCTCGGCGCAGTCGCCCGCCTGCAGGATCTGCAGTCCGCCGGCCGCGACCTCGGCGAGGAGCAGCCGCAGATGGCGTACCTCGTCCGAGGTCACCAGGCCGGGTACGTCACTGAGTTCGCTGCTGAGCCGTTCAGCCAGACTGTGGTCCTTCCACCGCGGTTGCTGCTGGGCCGGCAGAGTGCGAAGCCATTGACCCTCGCGCTCCGGATCCGAAGTGAAGTCGGTTTCAACTGACGGTGTGAGGGTGAGAGGCGTAGTCACGAGTTTGATCCCCCGAATTGGAAGCTCGTCGCTCCGAAGTTGCGGACATTCCGCCGATGGCCAACCGGCGCCTAGCCTTTTCCGGAAGGCGAAGGCGGACAACCACTCAGGCGAGCAGGAGGTCACACACCAGATCGATTGGAACGGTCATACCGCGCGCTGATCACCCGCTTCGAGGGGATCAGCGCGATCGATCCGGCATTTTCAATCGTAGGCGTTTCCAGCCATCTTGCGCTTGAAGTCATCGCTATGTTGGACGTACTCGGCGACCGTTCCGTCCGGACTCATGGCGCGCAAGTTGTGCCCTGAAGGAACCACCTTGATATCGTCGATGATCTTGACCCCGGTCTGGATGAAGTATGCGCGCACGGCGTTCAGGTCATCCACCAAACAGGTCAACTTGGTAGCCTCGAACCGCTCAGTGTCAGCCTTGTCTCCCGCGATCAGGAGAACACTTCCGATCCCTACGATATCGAGCCTGAACTCCTCGTAATGAAATTCGTGGTGGGGACGGTCCACTCCTTGGAGTGCCATGTAGAACTTTTTACATGCTTCGAGTTCCGTCTTTCGAAGGTATGTCCTGTAAAAAGACTTGAGGATCTTCACGGCAACTCCCGACTCAAGCTATTGCTTGTTTCTTGTGTTGTATTTCGCCGTCCTGACTGAGCACCGATTCAAGGCGGAACTGAACCGGACATCACGGTGTCGCGTGAACAGGCGGGCGACGGATGCCCCTGGCACGCGGAATCTGCTCACGCTCCAGGAAAGGACGCGACCGGGTCACCGCACCGCAAACGAGGCGGTGCCCGAACCAATGGCGGTGCCGCGCGGTCGTGGGCCGGCGACCGGCTGCCGTCGAGAGTCTGCCGGGCCCACCAGTGCGCGCTCAGTCAGCATCGTCCGCGAAATGCACGATCGTCCCCGCCTCGAGCAACGTGCCTGCCAGCGACGGGAGACGCTTCCACGCGCAAGACAACGTGACGATCTTTATCTTTCCCTACCGCCGCTGGGTCAGGAAATGGAACGCCTTACCGTTGATGGTAATGGTCATGTGCATTCCCGATCCTTCTGTGGCCGCTCCCTGCGAGACGAGGTACGGCATGTGCCACTGGTACTGCACGAGGGTTCCCTTTTCCGGAAGGAAGTCCGACCCGTCGTACCGCGAGACGTCGCCGTAGTTGTTGACGCCGAACCGACGGGGGTGCGTGCCTATCCACGGAAACACATCCGCGCCGGCTCGTGCGAAGTCCTCCGGCGTCTCCAACTCCGCGACGGCCTTCTCCGCTTCGACCGCCAGCTCCTTGTAGTAGTCGCGAATCTGATTACCACTGCTCCGACCGACCGCCTCGCGCGGAACGAACAGGAACATGAGATGGTTTCCGAAGGGAAGGTTGGCGGCGTACGAGGCGTTCTTCATCACGAGAAGGTTCTCGCTGGACCTCTTCTGGAACTCCGCCTTGACCATGTCGAGAAATGAACCGATCTTCCCAGCCGGCTCGATGGTCTCTCGGAGCGTCCAGGGCATGAGGCGCACCGTTTCGTTCTCATCAACGGACGGCTTCCTCGCGGGGAGGTACTGGTCCAGGTCAGCGGTCTGCAGTTGAAGCTCCGCTATCGCCTCCGCGATGTGGAACCGGTCCTCGCCCGCCTTCATGGTGCTCATCAACGCCTGGTGGAAGCGGAAGCACCTGTAGCCGTCCTGTATCGACATGGGGAAGGCTGTAAAAATCCCCTGGATGTTGGGGTTCGACTTGTACGTGACGGACATCAACAGGAAGCCGTCGTAGTAATTGGGGTACTCGTCGAGCACGATCCCCTGAAAGGATTCGACCGGGAATTCTTCCGGACTCTCGAACTCTCGTTCGATCAGATGGCACTTCGAAAAGAGCGGGTTCCCGTCGAGGAAGTGACCGACTGCGCCTCGAAAATCGTCGAGCGAAAAAGGCTGCTCGACGCTGTACGTTGAAAGCGCCGGGTAGAACTGCGCCACATTGAGGGGGCGCGGGAAAGCCATCAGGTTGAGACGGATCATTTTGTCGACCATCGACAAAGGCATGCCTGATCACTCCGATAGACAGGTGCGAGAACTGCTTGGAAGACGCTTCGGTCCGGGGGTCCGGCGAAGTCGCGAAAAATGTCCGAGTCGGTGGCGCCACTGAACGCCATTCCCGGCCGGCCGGCGGGAAGCTGTACTGCTGTCGGTTCGGTCAGCAGCTCGTCCGCGGTGCGGTCACCCGGCCGCGTCCCCCCCCGGAGCGTGAGCAGCTTCCGCGCGCCAGGTGCACCCGTCGCCCGCCTGTTCGCACGACACCGTAACGTCCGGTTCCACGTAGCGGTTGGCGATGGCGGTGTGGAGCTTCTGGCAGTACCCGCACGGTGACTTGAACGTCAGGACGACGCCGGCACGGGCGGCCTTCTTGCGGTACCGGAGGATCCCGCAGTCGGCGTTGCGCAGGACGGTGCCCGAGGGCTGAGGCTCGGTGGACACTGCCGAGTCGTACAGCAAGAGCTGACGTTGCATCCGGGTCATGAAGTGATCGGTAGCCGATACCCCGTCGGGCCGTTGCGCTCGCAGCAGGTCCGCGGTGATGCGGGAGTTCGCCTCGATCCATCCGGCCAGGCCTTCTTCGCCGTGCTCTCCCAGGACGAACTCTTCCGCGGCCGCCTGGGCCTCGAAGTACCGCTGGCGCCACAGGTCGACCTTCTCCGCCGGGTCGAGAGAAGTCGCTTCACTGGTCATGGTCCGCGTCCTTTCCGGTGGCGTTGTCCAACTCGGCGAAGACTTCCTGGGCGACGCGCAGTCCGTTGTTGGCGACCGGCCAGCCGCCGTAGTAGGCGAGCTGAATGATCACTTCGACGATCTTCTCCCGCGACATCCCGAGGTTCAGGGAGGCACCGATGTGGCCCCGCAACTCCCAATCGGTCCGAGCCAGCGCGACCGCGGTCAGTGCGACCAGTTCGCGCTCCTCGATGCTCAGGTGCGGGCGGGCCCAGATCTCGCCGAACAAATGTTCGATTGTTATCTGCAGGAACTCCGGGTAATTACCCGGGCGCGGTTCGCGGCCGAAGACCTCCTTGAAGACGGCTTCACCCCGCTCGCGCCGGGCAGACGGCTCATTCATCGGTGAACTCCTCGATATTGGGGCCGAACGGTTGTCAACGTCACGACGTCACGAAGACGAGGACCAGCCCGGGCTCCCTGACCTCGCGAGGGAGACCCGGCTTGACTGCGGCGGCGGCTGGAAAGCCGCCAGGGCCGGCCGCTGTCATCGGCCCCTCACAGGACGATGCTGATCTTGCCGTGCTCGTACAACGTCTCGTGGTCGAGCACCACGACCCGCTTCCGGATCCGGAACGACTCGCCCTCGGGGACGAGTTCGAACCGATACTTTCCGACGTAGGCGTCGGAGCGCCCGTGCCCGAAGCGGTATACGACGACATTCGCCGCCACCTCGAGGTAGCTGCCCTGATCAGCCAGGATCTCCACGTTGCTGATCACGCGATTCGTTCGCGACCGAGGGTCCTCGCACCACACCTCACCATTGAGGATTTGCTCGATCCGCTGGCGAAGCCGGGCAGCGTCGTCGGCGATGAGCCCGAGCGCGTCGGCCGACTCACCGCGGACGTCGGTAGCCGGCACCACGTAGCGGACGTCGTCGGTCAGCATCTCGTCGTACCACTCGATCAGACGCCACTCGTCGAGCAGCCGAGCCTCACGGAAAAGGAACTGGCTCACCCGGTGGTGCAGCCTCACCTGGGCTGCATCGTCGACTATCAGTTCGCTGGTCATTTCTTTTCTGCCCCCTGCAACTCGGCCTGGTGAGCGACCTCGAAGTGACCGTCGTCGCCGTGCATCATCCGGTCCCACTGCCGCCAGAATTCGCGGGCAGGAAGCTCGTCGGTCGTCTCGGGGATCTCCTTGTTCATACCGCGTGACAGATCCGAGTAGCGCACCGTGCGATTGAGATAACCTCGCTGGCACGACTCGACGATCTCGATGTCGTCGGGAGTGGCGAAGCCGGCGGGACCGAGGAACGTCAGGTAGTGACTCTTGCGGAGTTCCCTGATCTCCGGATCTTCGTCCTTGGGGGCCAGCGCAACCGAGGTGATGGCCATCCGGTCGGTGCCGACCGGGTCGATCTTGCGAATCGTGAGCGCAATCGCGTCGATGATCATCAAGTTGGGGAAGATCATCAACGCGCGATTCATTCCGGTGATCCGTTCGGCGCGTTCGGCGCCGAACTTCTCCACGAAACGTGCGGCGGTCGCTTCCATCCGCGGCCGGAGCTCGGGATCGAACATCGGCGTCCAGTGGGCGAGCGGGCGGGCTGCGGCCGGCGGCAGCTCGTTGGCTCCGTGACCCAGGCCGAGGGCGCGGCCGAAGCCACCTCGTCGTCGTGGTGGCACCGACCCGAGCGACTGCATGTAGCTGACGTAACGCTTGTGCAGTGCACGGAAGTGGTAGATGTCGACGCTGTTCTCCATCATGAGCTTCCAGTTGGCCTGAGCCCCGTGGAGTTGCGCGCCTTGAATCACCTCCATCCCGGTCTCGGACTGGTCGGCAACCAGATCGATGTACTCCGTGGCTCCCGCCAGGTACTCGGTCAGGGTGCGCGGCTGCTCCGGATCGAAGGTGACGAAGACGAAACCGCGGTAACTGTCACTACGGTGCTTCGCCAGGCCGAAGTCCGCCTTCCGGAAGCCCGGCCCGTACCCGTCCGGAATCGGAACCCCGGTCAGTTCGCCCTTGTTGGAGAACGTCCAGTCGTGATACGGGCACCGGAACGATTTGACCTGCCCGGCCGGCTGCGAGCAGAGCAGAGCCCCGCGGTGAGTGCAGCTGTTGGCGAACACCCGGATCACCCCGTCGGACCCGTGCGCCATGACCACCGGGCGCCCGCCGACGTCGCGTGACACGAAGGAGCCCGGCTCGGGCACCTCCGATTCGTGCCCGACGTACAACCAGCAGCGATCGAAGATCTTGGCCATCTCCTGCGCGGCCACGTCGTCGTCGGTGTAGGCACGGCGATCCACCCGGAACGAGAGGCGCTCGAGATCATCAACGACAATCGGGTCGTCCACCGGCCGCTGTAGTTCGGTCGTCACTGCTCCCTCTTTCGCTGTAATTTCTGGGCGGTTCTGACGACCACCTCGGCCGTGCGTGCGGCGGCATCGCCTCACTCCGGCGGCACGGCGCATACCCGGCCCCGACGTGTGTCTGACCAAATGCACCAGTGCGGGAATGTAAAACCCAACCACCGGGGGCCGTTCACGCCTCTGCAGCCCCCGTAAGCGGCTGGATTGCAACCACGGGAAGATTGTCAGATCGCCAAGTTGGTCGTACATAGGACTTAAGACCCATCGCTGGCGTCGCTACGCTTCGACGCCCGCCGACAGCCCCATAAGCACGGTTTCCGCCGTCGACGGGCTGGCGGCCGAGCGCTGGGATTAGCGCGACGGGAGGCAGCAGAAGACGCGGGGCATTGCGTTCTCGGACGTTGAGTCGTTGACCTGGTTTTTCGCGGGGTAGGCGCCCTCTGTGGCGGCCACGGAAGCGGGTGAGGCCGCATAAGTGATCATGGAGTTGTGAAGCTTCACGACACTGAGGAAGACCCTCTCTGCCAAGATCGTGTGAGGCAAGATCTACTCTTCAAATGTTGAGTTGAGGGCGGCCAAGGAGACCCGGCCCGGTGAGTTCCAGCAGCGAGGCACCCGATCCCGAGGTGCCGGCGAAGGCCGGGGTCACGAACGTAATCGGCCACCTGTGAAGCCCGGATCCTGCAGGAGTACGAGTCACTCAACAAGGCAGGTAAGGGCGCTCTTCCGCGCCGCGGGGGCCTCTGCACGTCACTGATCGCGGCGTGGCGTTCCCGGCGTGACGCGGGGGCTCGTGAGGCTCTGGCCAAGCCGGTCGGGCGGTGATCGAGGTGCGGGGAAACTCTCCGCACTGCTGAGGCAACTCGCGACCGGCAGCCCGAGCGGCGGGAGCGAGCCGACACCGTGATCGACGAGGCGATCACCGAGCAGCACATCGACCGCGGCACGCTGACCATCCACGCCGACGACGGCACCTCGATGGCCTCCAAACCGGTGGCGTTCCTGCCCGCCGGCCTCGGCGTCACGAAAAGCCACTCACGACCGCGGACCTCGAACGACAACCCGTACAGCGAAGCGCAATTCAAGACGCTGAAGTGCCGGCCCGACTTCCCGGACCGCTTCGACACCATCGAACAGGCCCGCGCCTTCTGTCGCACCTTCTCCACCTGGTACGACACCGCACACCGGCACTACGGAATCGCCTGGCGCACTCCACACGACGTCCACCACGGGCACACCGACGCCGCCAACGCCGTCCGCGCCGAGGTCCTGACCGCCGCCTACCAACGCCCCCCCGAACCCGCCGCCGATGCCCACCGCCGCCTGGATCAACCCACCCGGCCGCGACCAGCAAGAACACTGATTCAAAGAATCTCCGACCAACCTGCCTCAAAAATCTTGACAGCTACCTGCCTCCGAAATCTGACAGCTACCGCCCTCTCCCGAGTTCGATCTCGATACAGTCGGCGTGGTTACTACCGGGCCTGGGGCCTCCTCTCGGAGCCGACCGGGTGCGGAATCGTCCATTCGACCACGGGGGAAAGAAGACACGGATGGCTGCGCAAAATAGCGACCACACACACCCTCTGACCGACCAGCAGACAGATATCCCCGTCGCTCAGGACTCGACGGCGACGCGCCCGCGCCCGCGACGAGCAGAGGCTTGGACCACCCGCGCTCCTCAGGGGAGAGTGACGACCGATCGCGGCGGTGAACCGGCCGGCGAGAAGTCTCCCTCCAGCGCCCTGACACCGCGTCAGCTCGAGGTTCTCGCCCTGCTGGCCGACGGTATGACGAACCGCCACATAGCTCGGGAACTCGGTATCACGGAGAAGACCGTCAAGAACCACATGCAAGCGATCTTCGCCCGGCTCAACGTGTCCCATCGGACCCAGGCCGCGGTCTACGCGGTTCGGCACAACCGAGCGGCATGACGGCTGCTGCCCGGCCGTCACCGCGGCCGGGCAGCCCTGGCACCATCGATCGTTCCCGGCGTCGCCGGTGGCCGCCAGAGGCTCGGACGGCCGACCCGCTCCCCGCTGTCCGAGACGCCATGCGGTCGCTCTCACCGGACGAACGACCGGCACACGTTCTCACACCAGCCTCTGAGCGCTTTCGTGTTGACGTTCACGAAGTGTCTCCACCACCCGAAGCATCTCTCCGCCAGCCGGCCGCGCCTTCCCGGCACGGGTCGAGCACCGGAAGTCCCGTCTGGCCCTGTAGCTTCTCCACTTCCCGCCGGTAGTCCAGGTCGGAGAAACCGGCGCTGTGGACACTCGCCGCCGCGACCTTGGCCGGCCTGACGAAAAGAGCAGGAAGCAAGGCAGGCCACCGAGCGGGCCGAGTCGGGCGAGGCATGGGCCCACTCAGGCCGCTTGTTCACCCTGCGGGACGGCTCACCCATTCACCCCGGCAGGTTGTCGGATCACTTCGAGCGGCTCGTCGAGCTTTCGGGGCTGCCGCCGATCCGGCTGCACGATCTGCGGCACGTCGCCGCTTCGCTCATGCTCGCCGCCGGCGTCGACGAAAAGCTCGTGTCCGAGACGCTCGGCCACAGTGATACGCGGATCACGCGAGACACCTACCAGTCCGTCATGCCGAAGGTCGCCACAGCAGCCGCCGCAGCGACCGCCGCCATGGCCCCCCGAGGCGCTGCCCGGCAGGCCCCGCAGGTGCCCCCGGAAACCCCGATCCGGGCCGATGGGCTCGCAATGGGCTCGCACGAGGGCGCGAAGATCATCACGTTTCCGTCCCGCCGAGCGGAGAGCAAAGAAAAGCCCAGGTCAGACGATGTCCAACCTGGGCTTTCACTGAGCCGCCTTCGGGATTCGAACCCGAGACCTACGCATTACGAGGGGGTGCAAGGTCGTGACGGGCGCTGCTGGATGATCACGTCAGATCCTGTTTTGGCTGGTCAGGGGCTTGGCGGCCTAGTTGGCGTGACGCCCGGTCCAATGGGTACTGCCCCGTCCGCTCACGCACCGCTCACGCATAGTCCGACCTACACGTGACTACCAGAAGGCAAGGTTGTGCCCCGGGCGAGTAGGCCGATCAGCCGAGAGGCAGGTGCGCATACGACCGGGTCGGGATGTCAGGCGACCTACTCTTTGCCGGACCCGCTGATCCCCCCAGTTGCCCGTCTGTAGGCTTCTCTGGCAGCCCCAGTACGCGGACGCACGCAAAGTGCGCATCCGATTACAGAAGCGAGAGCCAGTGCCACCACGGAAGAAGAAGGACGCCAAGCCCAAGCCGATGAAGGCGATTCTGTGGGAGTCCGCCGACCAGCTGCGAGGGACTCTGGACGCCGCCGAGTACAAGCACTTCGTGCTCGGGCTCGTCTTCCTCAAGTACGTGTCTGTGGCCATGGCCGAAAAGCGGGAACAGCTGGAAGAAGGGCTTAGGGATGGCAGCATGCTCGCCTCCCTCGGCCTTGAGGGCACCGCCTCGGAGGAGCTGATCGCCCAGACGGTGGAGGACCGCCGGCAGTACACAGGCGCCGGGCTCTTTTACGTACCGCCGACCTCCCGCTGGGAAGTGGTGATGGAGCGGGCCAGGGGAACCCTGGAGGGACAGTCCCTCGGCGAGGTCATCAACGATGCGATGGACTCCATCGAGAAGGTCAACCCCGCGCTCAAGGACACCCTCCCCCAGGAATACAACAGCCCGCGAGTCAACGAGACGACGCTGGCCGGCCTGGTGAAGCTTCTCGACCGTCTCGAATTCCAGGCCCAGGTCAGTGAGGACGGCAAGCGCACCGGGGCCAGGGACCTGATGGGCGAGGTGTACGAGTACTTCCTCGCACAGTTCGCGCTCGCCGAGGGGCGCAAGGGTGGGGAGTTCTTCACGCCCGAGTCCATCGTCCGGCTGCTCGTGGAGATGCTGGAGCCGCAGGAGGGTGAGCGCGTCCTGGACCCGGCGTGCGGTTCGGGCGGGATGTTCGTCCAGACCGAGAAGTTCATCGAGCTGCACGAGGGCAACCGCTTCAACGTCTCCGTATACGGCCAGGAGCGCAACCTCACGACGTGGCGGCTAGCGAAGATGAACCTCGCCATCCATGGCATCGAGGCCAACCTCGGAGAAGAGCCCGCCGACTCCTTCCACGAGGACCAGCACCCCGACTTGAAGGCCGACGTGGTCCTGGCCAACCCGCCGTTCAACATCTCCAACTGGGGTGGTGAACGGCTCGGTATGGACTCTCGCTGGACCTACGGCGTACCGCCGGTGGGCAACGCGAACTTCGCATGGATCCAGCTCATGATCAACAAGCTGCGGCCGGGCGGGCGCGCAGGAATCGTCCTGGCCAACGGCTCGATGAGCGGCAAGTCGGGGGGCGAGGGCGACATCCGGCAGCGGATGGTCGAGGACGACCTGGTGGCGTGCATGGTGGCACTGCCAGGGCAGCTGTTCCGATCCACTCAGATTCCAGCTTGCCTGTGGTTCCTCGCAGAGGGAAAAGGCAAGCGGCACGCGGATTGGATCAAGGGGCGTGCAGGTGAAGTGCTATTCATCGATGCGAGCGGGCTGGGCACGATGGAGGAGCGCACGCTGCGGGAACTCAAAGAGCCGGACATCGAGCGGGTCGCCTCGACATTCCGTTCATGGCGCGGAGTTGAGGGTGCGGGGGCATATGCAGATGTTCCTGGCTTCTGCCGGAGCGCGACTCTGGAAGAAGTACGGAGCAACGGCTTCATCCTGACACCCGGGCGGTATGTGGGGGTCACCGAGATAGAGCAGGACCCGGACGCGGAATCGGCGGAGGCGAAGGTAGAACGGCTCACGAAGGAACTGTTCGTGCACTTCGAGGAAGCCGGTCGACTGGAGGCAGCTGTACGGGAGCAGGTGGGGAGGCTGTGACGCAGGACCAGCGGCAGTGGACACTGAGGGAACTGGCGCTGGCCGGCGAACTTGAATTTGGAGACGGGTACCGCACCAAGCGCTCCGAACTGGGGTCTTCGGGTTTCCCGATCCTCCGAGTAGCAGAGGTACTAGACGGAAAGATTGTCCCAGTTTACTCGGAGTTCGTTCGGCCGGAGTTTCGATCCTCCATGAAGCAGAAGGTTGCGCGGCCCGGCGACATCGTACTCACGACCAAGGGCACCGTGGGTCGCGTAGCCATGATCCCTGCCGAGTCTGCCGAGTTCTCATACAGCCCTCAGGTTTGTTACTTCCGGACTACCAGTGGGAACAAGGTCATCTCCAGATACCTCTACTACTGGCTACGCAGCGATGCGTTCCGTGTACAAGCCGCCCGTCTCAAGGGGCAGACGGATATGGCTGACTACCTGAACCTGGCAGATATCGGCTCGCTCAAGGTCACGCTTCCGGATCTTCAATCGCAGCGAGCCATCACCGAAGTGCTGGGCGCACTCGACGACAAGATCGCCGTCAATGAGCGGATCGCCGAGACCGCGCTCGCACTTGCCAAGGCACACATGGGGGTCGTGGAATACTCTGATCCCCTGTGCATCAGCGACGTGGCCGACGTGTTCGACGGTCCGCACGCCACACCGAAGAAGACCGCAGAGGGTCCGTGGTTCCTCAGCATCAGCAGCCTCAAGGGTGGCGTCCTTGACCTGGCTGAATCGGCACATCTCGCGGAGGAGGATTTTCCTCGCTGGACTCGGCGTGTTCAGCCGAGTAAGGGCGACGTACTGTTCTCGTACGAGACTCGGCTGGGTGAAGCTGCGCTCATGCCCCCTGCTGTGCGGGCGAGCCTCGGCCGGCGAATGGGCTTGCTACGCCCCAAACCTGGTGCCGTCAGGGGCGCGCTGCTCCTCCAAGCCTACCTGAGCCCGCCCTTCCAAGAGGAAATCCGGCGGCGCACCGTGCACGGGGCTACGGTCGACCGGATTCCGCTCAAGGAAATGCCGACCTGGCCGATTGCGCTTCCTTCCGTGGGCGTTCGAGACCGGCTGTCCGACGCCCTCGAAGCACTGCACGCGTCCATCGAACAAGCGGCAGTCGAGAACCGCACCCTCGCCGACCTCCGCGACACCCTGATCCCCCAGCTCGTCACCGGAAAGATCCGCGTCAAGGGCGCCGTGCGCGTCGTGGAGGATGTTGCATCATGAGTGAAGAAAGTGCTGCCGGGGCAGGGGAGTTCGAGGAGCAACCCGCCGACGAGTTTTCGGAACGGGATTGGGAAGCGCACGCTCTCGATCAGCTGGCCGAGTTCGGCTGGCAGCACTTTCCCGCCAAGGAGCTGAATCCAAGCAGCGGTCACCGCAAAGACTGGGGCGACCTCGTCCTGTACCCCCGGCTGCGTACCGCCATCGCCACTCGGCACCCCCAGCTTCCCTCCCACGCCGTGGAGGAAGCGATCACCGAGCTTCTGCGACAGGCACCCGGCAGCGACGTCCGCAAGAACTGGGACTTCTACAAGAAGCTCACCGGCGACCTGAAAGTTAGCTATACGGACCCGCTCACCGACAAGAAGCGCAGCGTGACCGTTCGTCCCATCGACTTCGCCGACCCGCACGGCAACGATCTAGTCGCCTCCTCGCAGGTGCGGATACGCGCGGCCAGCGAGCGCGCGTTTGTTTTCGACATCATCCTGTACGTCAATGGACTCCCGCTCTGTGTCGTCGAGCTGAAGAAGGCGAGCGGGCCGGACGACTCCCGCACTGCGTACGACCAGATCCAGAACTACCGCCGCGAGCTGAAGAGCGACGGGACCTTCCGGACCTTATTTCTCGCCGTGGCCACCGACGGAGTAACCGCCCGCCTCGGCACCCCGTTCACACCGTGGGAGCACATGGCGCCTTGGCATGCCGAGGACGGGGCCCTGCTCAAAAAGAAGGAAGAACGGGAGGACGGGCGGGCCCTTGAACGGATGATCGCCGGGGCACTCGAACCCGACCACTTCCTCAGCCAGATCGCCGGCTTCCTTTCCTACTCCGCCGAAGGCACCGGCGGCAGCGTGGACACGGTGAAGCTCGCCAAGGTTCACCAGTACATCGCCGTCAACACAGCCCTCGCCGCCACCGCGTCCGCCGCTGCCACGGACGGCAGGGCGGGTGTCGTCTGGCACACGCAGGGCGCCGGCAAGAGCGAGGAGATGCTCTTCTACACCGGCAAGGTGGCTGGCCTCCCCGGCCTGGCCCATCCGACAGTCGTTCTCATCACTGACCGGATCGACCTCGATACCCAGCTCCTCGACACATTCAACGCCAGTCACAGCCTTCGCCGAGCCATCGGCGGCCCGCCTGAGAAAGCCCACAACAGTGGTCAGTTGAAAGAGCTTCTCACCCGGACTGAGGGAAGCGGCGGTGTCATCTTCACCACGCTCCAAAAATTCCGGATCAGCAAGGCGGAAAAGGCCGCAGGCGCCCGGCATCCCCTGATATCGGACCGCCAGGATGTCATCGTCGTTGTCGATGAGGCGCACCGCAGCCACTACGACTTCGAGGACGGCTTCGCCCGCCATCTGCGAGACGCTCTCCCCCGCGCCACGTTCATTGCCTTCACCGGTACCCCGATCGACAACCGGACGGGCAACACCCTCGCGGTCTTCGGGCCGACGATCCACACTTACGACCACACGCAGGCTGTCAACGACGGGGCAACCGTCCGCGTCTTCTACGAGCCGATCCTCCACAAGGTGAAACTCCCTGACGACAAAGACCTGGATGAGATGGACGCCCAGGCCGAGGGGCTGGTCGAGGGGCTGAGCCAGGCAGAGCAAACCCGTGCCCGCGCACAGTTCGCCACGTTTGAGAGCGTGATCGGTGCCACCGAGCGCATATCGAATCTCGCCGACACCCTCCTGTCTCACTGGGACAACCGCAGCACAGAGATGGCCAAGCTGACGGGCAAACCCGGTAAGGGGATGGTCGTCTGTTCCTCTCGCAGGATCGCGGCACGGCTCTTTAACATCCTGGCTGCTCGCCGCCCCGACTGGGTCGGCGAGCCCGACGAGAAGACCGGGCTGCTGCCAGACGACACCGGAAAGATCCGCGTCGTCTACACCGGGAACGCCGGCAAGGACGACGCCGAGATTGCCCCCTACGTGCGTTCACCCAAGAAACTAAAGGACATCCAGGCACGGGCCGCTGACCCTGACGACGAGCTTGAACTCGTCATCGTCCAGTCACTGTGGCTCACCGGCTTCGACTCGCCCCCACTGCACACCCTCTATCTCGACCGCCGGATGCGCGGCGCCGCCCTTATGCAGGCCGTCGCCCGCGTCAACCGCACCTGGGGCGAGAAGCCGTCGGGCCTGGTCGTGGACTTCCTAGGGGTAGCTCGGCATCTCACGGACGCCATCGCCGAGTACACCTCGGACGACGACCAGGACGAGGAGACCATCGGCGCGGACATCTCGGAGGCCGTCAAGGTCGTACGGGAGAAGCACAGGTCGATCACCGAATTGCTACGCGACTGTCAATGGCGCGAGACTCTCGGCTCGGCCGGTTATCAGGAAGCCCTATACACCGTCCTGGAATTCCTTCGGGAAGCCGAGCCCGCATTGCAACCCGGGAAGCCCACTCGCCTCCAGCGCTTCATGCACCTCGGCAAGCTGCTGTCCCAAGCCTTCTCTCTCTGCCCCACCCACGAGGGCGTCGAAGACCTGCTCGACGACATCAGGTTCTTCGGGTCCGTGCGCGCCTCGCGAGAGAAGCTCGACGTGGACGCCCGGGCCGACCAGGGCCTTGCCACCGCCGCTGACCAGCGCCGCTACATCGAGCAGCTCAACGCCGCAGCGGTCGCTGCCGACGGGGTGGTGGACATCTATGACGCCGCAGGTCTCACCAAGCCCGACCTCTCCCACCTGGACGAAGAATTCGTCGCGCAGCTGAAGGAGAGTCGCCATCCCAACCTGGCCCTCGAAGCCCTGCGCCGTTCCTTGATGAAGGAGATCCGCGACTCCCACCCAGGCAACATCACCCGGCAGCGCGCCTTCACTGAGCGCATGCAGGAAACGATGAACCGGTACCACAACGGGCTGATCACCTCCGCCCAGACGATGGACATCCTCGTGGAGTTCGCCCGTGAGGTCTCCGCGGACCGTGTCCGCGCCGCAGAACTCGGCCTGACCGAAGATGAACTTGCCTTCTACGACGCGGTCGCCGCCAATCCCTCCGCCCTGCAGATGGGCGACGACATCCTCCGGCAGATCGCCCGGCACCTGTATCGCATGGTGTCCGAGGACGTCACCGTCGACTGGCGGATCAAGAGCCAGGCCCGTGACCGCATCCGCGCCAAGGTCCAGTTTCTACTCAACTACTACGGCTATCCACCGGACAAGGCGCCGGATGCGATCAACCGGGTGCTGAAGCAGACCGAGGTCAAGGCAGAGGAGTGGGCCTGATCCTTGGTCGTGCCGAGGCTGATGGCGACGGCCAGGGCTGCCCGGATGAAGTGATCACACAGAGGTCTCCGCGCACTCGCCGAGCTGGTGGTCGTCGACGGGAACCAGGGCAGAACCGTACGACTGGGACTCTCTGCAATGCAACGCCCACTCCAGCAGTGACTACCGCGACCGGGCCCATGTCAGTGCCTCATGAGAGGCTGAAGCAGCTGGGTACTAGAGGCCGAGGGGAGGACGAATGTACGTAACTGGGATCGGCTTCTCGAACGTCAGAGGCTTCACGGGTGCACGTGCCATTGACAACCTCCCGCTACCCGGTAAGGACTGCGGCAGCTGGACGGTGATCGCTGGCCGCAACGGCTCGGGGAAGTCCACGTTCCTGCGTGCCCTCGCACTCACACTCGCCGGCCCGCAAATGGCGCGCACACTGATGCAAGACTTCGGCAGCTGGATCACCCATGGCAAGACCTCTGCCTGGGCACAGGTCTACGTAACCCCGGACTCCTCCGTCGACAAGCTCACCGGACGTGGCAGGGCTCCCGATGACCGCATCGTCCTAGGACTTGATTGGACCCTCCCAGAGGGGACACCGCACGGGCCTCCTTACGGCACGCCGCGACAGCCGCAGTTGTCCCCCTACGCGTATGGCTGGAGAGGCGCGGCGCGCGGTCCGTGGTCCGATCACCCGCAAGGCTGGTTCTGCGCCGGATACGGTCCATTCCGTCGGCTGACCGGAGGGTCAGGGGAGGCCCAGCGGATGATGCTCGCGCCGGGCCCGGCAGGGCGTATGGCTTCCCTCTTCCACGAAGACGCTTCCCTCGCCGAAGGAGTGACCTGGCTCAAGGAACTGCGACTGAGAGCTCTGGAGGGGCAGGAACAGGCATCCGAGCTGTTGGAGACGACTCAGGCGCTGCTCTCCGACGGCCTGTTGCCAGATGACTACCAAGCCATGCGGGTGAGTTCGGAGGGGCTGTGGGTGGCACCAGCCGGTGATCCGGAGCGTGCTTTCCCACTGCGGGAGATGAGCGATGGGTTTCGTACCGTCGCCTCTCTGGTCCTGGATATCGTGAGGCAGCTGCAGAACGCCTACGGGACCCTAGACGCAGGTACGGATGACGAGGGGCGGCCCGTGGTCCGAATGCCCGGGGTTGTGATCGTCGACGAAGTGGACGCTCACCTCCACGTCACGTGGCAGCGACGCATCGGAGACTGGCTGCGCACCCACTTCCCACGGGTCCAGTTCATAGTCACCAGCCACAGTCCATACATCTGCCAAGCGGCAGACCCCGGCGGCCTAATCAGGCTACCGGGCCCGGAAGAGGAGCGTCCGCCAGAAGTGGTGGATGACGCGCTGTACCACCGCATCGTGTACGGCAGCGGCGAGGACGCTGCGCTCTCGGAACTGTTCGGCTTGGAGTCCCCGTACTCCAATCGCGCTGTGGAGCAACGCCGGAAACTCGTGCCGTTGGAGCGGAAGGTCTTCGCAGGCGAGGCCACCGAGCAGGAGGCACGGGAGTACCGCGAGCTGGCCGCCGAGCTCAACAGCTCCCGCTCCGCCAGGGTGCGCGAGGTGGCAGCCCGGCTGGGGCACGACGGGTGATCCCGGTACAACGGCTACCAGCCACCAAACGACTGGTCCGGCTATGTGACAGCCGTACAGAGAATATTCGGAAACTGGGCGCCACTAGCAAGTCAGCCAGAGCCGAATGGCGCCGTGCGGAGGCCGCCAAGAGCGAGATACGGGCTCTGCTGGAAAAGATGGCACCAGGCGTGCTGCGGTGCATGTATTGCCTGGACAGCCTGGGTACCGATATCGACCACTTCGAGCCATTGTCCCGCGCCCCGCTGCGTACCTTTTGCTGGCACAACCACATCCTGGCCTGCTCGCGGTGCAACACCACTTTCAAGGGAGAAGAATATCCTTGCGACGAAGCGACCGGGGAATGTCTACTGATCGATCCCAGCACAGACGATCCATCCGACCACCTCGAATTGCTCGTGAAAAGCGGCGAATACGAAGGTAAGACCCGCAAGGGCAAGGTGAGCATCAGGGTTTTGGGTCTTAACCGGGAGGACTTGGTGATAGGACGCATCGACGCATACACCACATCCTGCGACACACTCAACTCCTGGCACCGCAAAGTACTCAAAGGCGACCTGGCAGGGGCAGCGCAATCTGCCGCCGCTCTACGGCGCGAGCCCTTCGGCGACGTACTGCGCGCCCTGGAGAAGCTGGGACGCTTGCCCTACGCGGCCGCGGCACTCGGCGACGAGCTGGCCGATTCCCTGGCGGCATGGCTCCACGGCCCCCCACACCCGGCTGCTAGTGCCTGACCACATAGGTTCACCGGGTGGTCAGGCTGCGGGTGTGAGGAGCCTCGCTGGGCAGCATCCCCCTCACACCCGCCGCCTGACCAAGCGACCCAGCGCAGAACGTCAGGTCCTCGCTCTGCGGGCGATGCGGTACAGCACGTTCGGACGCAGTGGCCATTCGGGCGCGGTGGGGTCGTCGAAGTCGTCGGCCAGGTTCCGGGTCATGCCGATCCGGCGCATCACCGCCTGTGAACGGAGGTTGGTGGCCGTTGTCACCGCGAGGATCTCGGGAAGGTCAAGCGGCCGACGTGTCCAAGACGTCACGCAACTGTCCCACGCCCGGTGACGTCCGGATGGGCCTGTACAGGGCGAGTGTCCGGGTACGCGTCAGACCCGTTCGGTAGGCAGACGGCAGCTCCCCACCGACCTTGGTTGCCTAGGCGCGACTGATCCGAGCGTGCCAGGTATCGCCGTCGCGGGTGAGCCGCGCTGGGAGTTTGTGGGCGTGGGGGGACCCCGCTTCCCGCCACTGGCGGATCAAGGAGTGGAGGACTTCGAGGGCCGGTGATTCGGTGTGGTCGGCGATGAGGTGCTCGTCGGTGGCGAGGGCCACGTGGGCGGTGCCGTTTGGGGAGAGGGAGCCGAGGCCGATGCCGGTGCCGTGGGTGGTGGTCGCTTCGAGCAGGCCGGCGGGTTCGGTGGCGATGAGCCAGTTCTTGAGGTGGAAGTAGTCGGGGGCCGGGGCAGGTGTGGGCTCGGTGTGGGTCGCGTCGCGCAGGGCGGTGAGGAGGGATTCGGTGGTGCTGGGCTTCTGAGCGCTGAGGGAAGTGAGTGAGCAGTCGGGCTGCTGTGGATCGACAGCGGGGGAGGCGGTGTCCGCGGGGGCGGGGGTGACCATGGGGGTGTATCCGCCGTGGTGGACCTCGACCTGGTGTGGCTGGTGCTTGTCGTCGACGGTGATGCGGGCGATCGCGTAGGCGCCCGGCAGGTCGGCGATGCGTACACCGCTAAGGAGAGTGCCACCGGGCTTCAGCTGCTGGAGCCAGGCGTCGGGGATGGCCGGTGGGGTGGTGCCGACGAGGATGCGGTCGTACGGGGCGTTCTGCGGATATCCGAGGAGGCCATCGCCAACGACCACGGTGATCTGGTGGCCGTGCTCGGCGTAGAGAGCCTCGGCGCGCTTGGCGAGGCTCGGGTCGATTTCGACGGCGGTGACGCGTCCGTCGGGGCCGGCCAGTTGGGCGAGGAGGGCGGAGGAGAGGCCGGAGCCGATGCCGATGTCCATGATGTTCGCGCCGGGATGGACATCGAGCATGCGCAGGTGGCGGTGGGTGACGGCAACAGGGGTGCAGGGGCGTACCGCTTGGCCGTCGGCGCCGTGGAACTGCTCGGCCGGTACAGCGTGGATGGCGCGGTCGAGGGCTTGATCGGTGGGGGTGGTGGGCATCGGGAATCCTTGGTTCAGGTGCGGAGGGTGACGTGGAAGGGGCGGTCGGGGGTGTTCGGCTCTCCGACGGGCTGGGCGTTCGCTTCGATCCAGGCGTGTGACTCGCACGGGGCGAAGCGGCAGCCTATGCACCAGTCCACGGCCTTGCCGTGGAGCGATGAGGCGAGGAAGGCGGCCAGGGACATCTCCAGGCAGGCGGCGCGGCCGGGGAAGAACCGGCTGGCCCAGTCGCGGGCGGCGACCACTCGCCCGGCTTCCGTGGCGGTGGCGGGGCGGCGGGTGCGGCGTTTGGCGATACGGGCGACGGTGAGGGTGGCTCGTAGCGGTGCTGTGTGGACCAAGGCGGTGGCCAGGGCGAGTGCGGCGACGGCCACGCATCGGTCGGGCAGGGGCGGCCGGGTGGTTCGGGTGGGGACGGCCATGGGGATGCTCAACGGTTCCACCTCCTACGGGCGGGGTCGCGCAGCATGCGGCGGTCGAGGAGCTGCTGGGCGAGTGCTCGCATATCGGTGCGTACGCGGTTGGGTTCAGCGCCGAAGAGAGTCGACACGTGATCGGCGGCCTCGTCGACGGTCGCGCCCGCGGCCAGGTAGCGCCACCACAGGGCGCCGGAGAACGTGAGTGCGTACCACCGTCCCTTGCCGCGCAGGTCGAGCAGCATGCCACCGCGCTCGGTGATGGTGGCGCGCACTGTGGGCGCCGGCCGGAGATCAGGCATGCGAGACCTCCGCTGGTTCGCTGGTGGCGGTGCGGGAGCGGTGCTGGCGTAGCCAGAGTTCGCTGGTGATGAGCGCTTCGAGGGCGGCGAGCTTACCGGGTACGCCGGCAGCCAGACGGTCCAGTTCGGCACCGGCGGCAGAGGCGTCGATCCAGCCTTCGGCGGCCAGTTCGCTGGTGGTAAGGAGGTCGCGCAGGGCCGCGGCATGGCGGCGCAGACCGGTGTAGGCATTGCCGTCGTAGGCGCCCTTGGTGCGCCTTCGCAGAAGCCAGTCGGGTACGAGGCCGTGGAGGGCGGCACCGAGCAGCGGCTTCTGGCGGGTGGTGGAAGCCCGGGAGGAGGTCGGTATGGCCATCGCGGCCCGGACTACGGCGTTGTCGAGGTAGGGGGCGTGGTGTGGCAGGCCCTGCGCATGGGCCTGGTTGCGCAACTCGGCTTCGTAGACACCGAATTCGCGTAGCTCGGCCCAGGCCCGGTGGCGGCTGGTGTGGCTCGGTTGGACGGTGCAGTGTTCGGCCGCGATGACGGCGCGGGTCGAGAGGTCTTGACGGGCCTCTGGGGTCAGCCAGCTGTGGAGCCCGGAGGCCCGGAACCAGTGGAGCCGGGCCGGGTGTTCCGGCTTCGCCTTGGCCGGGTCGGTGGCGATCTCGTGGGCGAGTTGCCGTAGCGCCACGGTGTGCGTGGTGCGCGAGAGGCGGGCGGCCGCAGCCACGACCGCGTACATCGGCAGGTGGCGCAGCCGGGCCCGGGCCAGCGAGTGACTGATCAAGGCTGAGATGTCACGCGCACGTGCCAGGTCGGCGAGGTAGTGCGGGGAGGTGGCGAGGAGGGTGTCTGCGCCGGACCCGGTGAGGTGGGTGTCGCTGCCGTGGTCGATGCAGGGACGCTGGTACGCGGCACGCATGCGCCATCGGGCGGCGTCAGGGAACGGCTGGTCGGTCGCGGGAGCGTCCAGCAGCCCGGCGAAGAAGAGGCCCTCGGCGTCTGCCACGAGCCTGTGGTGCAAGCCCGGCCGGTCCGTAGCCGCTCGTCGGGCATAGGCAACGTCCTCATTGGTGCTGGTGGCGTCCGCGTCGGTGAGGGCGAGGACGTCAGCGCCTGCGATGCTGGTGGCCAGCAGCACCAGCGAGGTGGAGTCGAGGCCACCGGAGAAGTCGGCGGTCAGCTTGCAGGCTGCCGCAGCTCGACTGGTGACTGCGGTGATGAGTGCTTCGCGGAGTTCTGCGGCGGCCTCGGAGAAGGGGATGGTTCGAGGTTTCTCGTACTTCTCGACCGAGTGTCGGCCATCGCTGTGGATGACGAGTGTGTGGCCTCCTGCGAGTCGACGTACGCCCTGGAACGCGCTTCCGTTGCCCGTGACCTCGGGCACGGTGGGGCATACGAGGCGCGCGATCAACGAGCCATGGTCCACGTTCGCACCGATCCGGCGGGCGAGGGCTTGGGCCGAGGTCGACCAGTGGGTGCGGTCCGGTGTCTCGGCGAAGTACACCGGCCGGGTTCCGGCCACGTCGGTGATGACCGCTGTTGTGTCTCCGTCGTCCGTCACGACCCAGTAGCTTCCGGGCCAGGAGGTCAGTGCGGACCACTGGCCGGAGCGGGCGGCGTGGAGTCCGTCGCGCAGTTGGCCTTCTGTGGCGTAGCAGTTGCCCACGACGGCCATCCGTACCGGTCCGTCGCTGACGACCCGATGTGTGGTGCCGACCGGCGTGCCCCGCACGACTGGGGCGCGAGGGCCGGACCAGAGCGCCGACGAACCCTCCGTCCACTGTCCTGGGCTGCTCAGGTGGAACATGCCTTCCCTTTCTGGATGGTGGCCGGGCGCTGGAGGGACGCGGCTTGCGCGCCCCCCAGCACCCGGCAGGTGGGCTTACTCGAAGTAGCGGCCCTTGTCGGCGCTGTCCTCGGCGTACTTGCCGAGCGTCACCCTCGACACCACGTCCAGCTCGATCAGCTGGGGTGTGGCGTAGCCCTCCTTGACCTCGGTGCGCTCTTCTTTCCTGACCTGCTCGTGCATGCGTTCTTCCCTTCAACGTTGGGATGGGGAGCCGCCTCCGCGCGCTCTGTGTGGAACGCGTGCTGAGGCGGACATCTGGAGCCGACACGGTGGTCACGGGAATCACGGGACGGCGTATGCCAGAGTTCATTAGGGGCCGATCGCTCGGGTAGCTGAGGCGGGAAGACCTTGAACTCGGCCCAGACCACCTTGTGCTGGCCCGTCCCCTCGCTGCCCCAGCCGTCGGCGACATGTGAGATGAGGAAGAGTCCCCTTCCGGTGTCGCTGTCGTCGTCCGGCACACAGCGCCGCGGCCTGCCCATCCCGTTGTCGTGAACTTCCACGCGCAGGAGGCGGTCATCGATCCTGATCCCTACGCGGAACCCCCTCGCGCCCTCGCCGGCGTGCGCCAGAGCGTTGGTGGCGAGTTCCGATACGCAGAGGCGGACGTCATCGTCCCGGTCCGAGATGCCCCAGGCGGCGAGCGTGTCCCTGGCGAACTCCCGTGCTGCACGTACTGACACAGCGGTATGACCGAATGCCTGTTGCCGCGACAGCGGTTGCCATGCGGCATGTGGTTCCGATGCCATGACGTCTCCGTCTCGGTGGAAGTCCCACTTCCGTGCGGTTGGACCCCACAGAACCGTCACCCAGGGCCGTGAACCAGAGCAGAATGGCCGCACGAATGAGGCATCCATGACGCGCAGATGGGCATGACGTGCGATGTCCTGCGGTCTATCTGGTGCGGGAACCGTCCTCTACATCGGGGAGTCGCTCCTATGGCGCTCAAACGTCACGGCCTCGTGCGACGCCGTCGCGCAGTGGGCTTCACGCAGGAGAGCCTGGCCGAGGCACTGAACGTCGAGCGGTCCACCGTCGCGCGCTGGGAATCGGGCACGTCAGGTCCGCAGCCGTTCATGCGGCCGCGCCTGGCTGCTGTCCTGCAAGTGAGCGCCGAGGCTCTGAGCGAGCTCCTCGTATTGGCGTCGGAGGAAGAGGCGCCGGCCACCGAGCGGACCCAGTACGCGATGCGGTACCCGTCACGGGTGGATCTCGTCACGATTGCCGAACTTCGGGGCGGCATGCAGACGCTCGCGAAGCGCTATGACCGGATGCCCTCCGCTACCCTGCTCGCCCAGGCGGGGCAGCACGTCAGCCAGGTGGCCTTCCTCGCCGGCGAAGCCCCGGCGGGGCGCGTTCAGCGCGAGATGCGTGTCCTCCAGGCCGATGCCGCTACTTTCATGGGCCAGCTGGTCTGGGATGCTTCACAACGGCACGACCACGCGACCGCACGGTCGTATTACGCGCAGGGAGTCGACGTGGCGCGGCATCTGCGCGACCGGACCGCAGAGGGCCACGCGCTTTTACGCACGTGTTACGTCGCCCTCTACGGCGCCAATGACTACCGCGAGGGTCTCAGCCTCGCTCTGGAAACGGCTCGTACGACGCGATACACGAGTCACGTACTGACCGGTCTCGCCATGCTGCACGCCGCAGAAGCCCATGCTTTCCTGGGTGAGGGCCGTGAGTGCGAGCGAGCACTGGCCGGCGCCGAGCGGCACCTGGAACAGGCCCACAGCGCGGACGCCGCCTACGATCTCCTCTCTCCCACGCATTTCGGACGCATGGCGGGCTCCTGCTACCTCACCCTCGGCGACTACCACAGGGCCCAACGGCTCCTGGAGACGACCGCGGTGGAACTGCAGGACCGGCGCAAGTCCCGCGCGATCGTCCTGGGCAATCTCACGCTGTCCTGGATCCGCAGCGGAGAACTCGATGCCGCGCTGGTCACGTTCAACGATGCCGTAAACGAACTGCACGGCACTCGTGGAGGTGGTGGGATGAACGTCATCTTCCGCGCCGCCCGCGAGCTGCGTCCCTGGCGGAGTGAGGCGGCGGTGCAGGAGGCCCAGGATCGGCTCATGGCTCTGATGGAAGCGGCGTGAAGGGAACGGGCATGCCCACACAGGTGGATCAGGAAAAGCAGCGGGTGCGCGAGCGCGTCTGGGACCTGCTCGATGCGGCGGACGCAGTCCACGATGCGTCAGTCCATGGCCGTATCCCGAACTTCAAGGGCGCTGATCGAGCTGGGGACCGGCTGGCGAGCCTGCCGCAGTGGCACTCTGCTCACTTCATCAAAGCGGTCCCGGACAAGGCCCAGCTTCCGGTGCGCGCCCGTGCACTCGCTGAAGGCAAGACTGTGTTCATGGCCGTGCCGAAGCTCGCCGATCCACGCCCGTTCTACCTGCTGGATCCGGCGACCCTCACTGTCTCCCCCGCCGAAGCGGCGTCGAGCAAGGTCGCCGCATCCATCGCTCCCAAGGTCGATGTCGAGTCTCTGCGCCCTGTCGATCTGGTGGTAGTCGGAAGCGTCGCGGTCAACCAGGCAGGTGTACGCATCGGCAAGGGGGCTGGCTACTCGGACCTCGAATTCGCCTTCCTGATGGAGGCCGGGCTCATCAGTCCGGAGACGGTAGTGGTGACCACTGTCCACGCACTTCAGGTACTGGACGAGGACCTACCGGCGACAGGGCACGACTTCGGGGTGGATCTGATCGTCACGCCCGACGAGATCATCACCTGCCGCGACCCGCACCGCCCGACGGGACTGGTGTGGGAGCACCTGGACGCGAAGAAGATCGCATCCATCCCGGCCCTGGCCGCTCGCGCCCCTTCCGCCGGGCGATGAGCTGGTGGGCGCCGGCGAACAGTTCCCCGGTCCGTCGGCTGTGTCCACTGCCGAGAGGCCGGCACATCCTCATAGGTCCCGCTCATAGGTGCCGAGTAGTCCGGGCGCAAAGCGACCAAGTGCCTCTGTTCCGGCCAGGTGCCGGAACAGAGGTGGGCCGACGTCGACTCAGCTGACGCTCATTCCGCGTTCCGGCCATTCGCTTGCCTGGTCGTACATGGAATTGATCTTCCGCGACGCCTTGAGGAACAGATAGTCGACATTCCCGTCGTCTGGCTGCGACCTACGGGCGCTCTTGTCCATTGTCAGGTGTCGCGTCATCTCGGAAGGGTCTTCGCCGAACGAGTAGACAATGGCGTTGGGATCCTCGGTGATCTTCTTGAAATAGACCAGCGCAGCCACTGTTACCACTCGCCTTCAAAGTCTTCGCGCTTGTTCAACGGAACCTTGCTCTGCCAATTGTACGATTCATTGGCTACCCGGTGGGCCTCCTGGTAGGTGGCCCCGGGGTGCTCGCGAAGGTACTTGAGCTCTGTCAGCTCGTGCTCTAGCAGAACGTGGTCTTCGGGCAGAGCGTTCCCAGACCGCAGGCGGATCCAGGCATCCGCGATTTCCGGGTCAGAGTCGAATTTCCGCGTGACGACCTTGCCGGTCTCGTAGTCCTGGATCGGATGCTCTGTATCGAAGACATGTTTCTTGATGGTGGAAATTTCCTCTTCGGAGAACCCGGTGGACCCATCTGCCCGCACCACCTCTCGGGTGTTCTTGCTGATGGCTCCAATATCGCGGGACTCTTGCATGAAGTTGGCGTAGGCATCGTCCGCCCACTTGGTCTGCGCGGGATCGTCGAGCAGATCACGCGGACGTCGCCGAGCACCTGTCAGCCATTCATCACCGGAAGCCAGACGGAGGTCTGACACTGGCACGTCGGGAAGGCGAGCTTCCTTGAAGGCTCTCACCCCACGTGCCGCTCCTCCGAGGACACCTCCAAGAGCCCCACCCATCAAGCCGGCCTCAGTGGCCTCGGCCAAGTTGATGCCCTTCTGGTCGCCCAGGAGGTTGCGTCCGCCCTGGGCGACCACCACGTCCACGGTGATGGCTTCGATACCGCCGATGGCGGCGGTGGCCAGGACCGTTCCGGCGATCTCGGCGACGGTGGCGGAAACCGCGATGCCTGCCGAGCTCGCCGCGGCGACGATCGCCTCGGTCGCGCCGACTGCCGCGACCTCGGTGATTCCGCCGGTGAAGATCGCCAGTGCCGTGCCGGCGACCAGGACCGCGCCGGCGATCTCCAGTTCGTGCTCGATCTTCTTCTTCGCCTCGGCGACCTGGTCGGCGTACTTGTCCAGGGCCTTGGCCATGTCCCGTGCTGCGGAGGCCACATCGTCGAGGTAGCCCTTGCCACCGCCGTGGTACTTGCGCCAGAACTCGCCGAACTTCTCGATCGACTGGCCCTTGTTGGTGTCGATGACGTCCTGGGCCGTCTTGTGGCAGGCGGCCGTGCAGTCCTCGACATCGTCGGCGTATGTACGCCAGGCGCGGGCGGCTTCCCGGAGTTCGTCCTCGTCGCCCTCCGGCCACCACATCCCGGTTAAATCTTGAACGATCTCTTTGGCCTTGTCGGCAGCGCCCATCACTTACCGCCCTCAAAGCCGGACTTGGCCGAGCGGTCCGCTTCATCGTGGTTGGCCGCCATGTCGTTCATGGCCTTGGTGATGCTGGACAGCCCCTTGGCCAGGGCTGCGGCGGCCTTCTCGATCTTCGCCCGGTTCGGGGCATAGGCGTGCTCGAACTTCTTGCCCTGCTCGTCGCCACCCCAGGGCTCCCCCAGCCCGTCGAGCGCGTGTCGGAGTTTGGCCGTCGCCCGTTCCAGCGCGACAGACTCCCGGTGGAACGTCGGAGCGGCGGACTTGAGTTGGTCGGTATCTATGTCAAAGCCGTCGCCAGCCATGCCTTGCCTCCCCCTTGGGCCTGCTCTCGTAAGCCATCGCGAGCCGCTGCCAGGACTTCCGCCTCACACGTAGTGACGATGGCATACGGCACTGACAACCGACCTGGTGAGGACACATTCCAGCCACGATGCAGGCAGTGCGTCCCCACCGGAATCGACGTCCTCGCCTCCGGAGCACTGGCGACCCGCTGGGGTGTGACCCCGGTCCAGCTCTGGGCAGAGCCCTTCTGGGGCCGTTCGTACTGCCGACGACCGGCCCCACGAGGGTGTCGGGATCTACCGACGCTGCCGGTGTTGCGGGCTGGTGGGGGTCGTGCCTGCTACGGGCTGCGGGGCTTGAACCTGCCGGGAAGTGATGTCTGTTGCCATGGTGGTACGGCTGCGGGCGGCTTCGGCGCGGCGGTTGGGTACGGGGTTGCGGCTCGTGTGCTGGATGCGGGTGATCAGGACGCGGGCGGGCTGGCGGGCGGTGTCCAGTTCGCGTTGGGCGGCGGCTTCCTTGAGGAGCTGGTGGGGCTTGTGGCCGCCGGCCTCGGCATCGGCAAGGGCCGCGGCGAGGGCGGGCCAGGCAGGGTCGGCGAGGATCCGCTGGGCGTGATCGGGGACGGCCGCGTGGACGTCGTTGGCCAGGGTGCGGCGGGCCTCTTCCTTGGGCTGGCGGTGCTGCAGTTCGGTGAGTGTGAGGGCGAGGGCATGGTCGGCGGCGGCCTGGAGATGTTGGAGGGTCTGTCGGGCGGCGTCTGCCTGGTGCGCGTGTTGCTTCGCCTCGTGCCAGCGTTGGGCGAGGATGGTTGCCCAGACCATGGCCGAGAGCAGGGCGGCCAGTGCGCTGCCGTCCGGGCCGGTGGCGGTGTTGATGATGTCGCGGGCGGCGAGACGTACCGCGTCAGCGGCGCGGTCTTCTGACCGGATCTGGGAGCGCTGGGCACGGAAGAACGCCTTGGACGCGGCCTGTAGTTCGCCACGCAGGGTCGTGGGGGACTTCTGCGCGGTGGCCTCGATCAGTTCACCTAGGGCAGTGATGTGAGCCTGGGACAATGCGTCTGCTGCATCGCCTGTGGTGGCATCACTGAGTTGGGCGTGGAGGGTGTCGAGGACGTCGGTGGCCTGCTGCCAGGGGGTGGTGGGCCGGTTGCGGAGGGCAGTGGGGTGCTCTTCGGGCTGGCTGGTGGCCAGGCGGGCCTTCAGCTTGGGCAGGGAGAGGTCGGGAGCCACCTTCCCGCCGGCCTTGAAGATCTGTTCGCCGCCCTTCTTGACGTCGCCGGGGCGGCCGACGGCATAGCCGAGGAGGTCACCGGACGGTCCGCGCGTGGACTTGACCAGGACGCCATCGGCTTCGAGGTAGGTGAGCAGTTCCTCAGCATCGGTGACGTGCGGGATAGCGGCACGGATACGATCTTCGAGCCACTCCTGGGCGGGCTGTTCCCAGCCGAGGCGTTCGGCCTTGTGCATCTCGGCCTGGGTGGGCCGACGAGTGCCGGTGCGGTCGCCCTTCTTCAGTCGGCGCAGGCCGTAGTCCTTCTCGATCTCGCGGCATTCGTCGCCGACGCGTATGCCGCTGTCGTGGAGTTTGGGGCGGCGGCCGTCTTCACGGACGGTGGTGGCGAGGATGTGGATGTGGTCGTCGGCGTGGCGAACGGCGATCCAGCGGCAGGCCAGGTCGTCGCCTTCGGGTGCGATGCCGGCGACGGCCACGATGCGCTGGGCGATCTCGCCCCATTCGGCGTCGGAGAGGTAGCGGTCTTCGGGGGCGGCGCGGACGGGGCAGTGCCAGACGTGGTCGGTGATCTTCTTGCCGAACTCGCTGTTGCGCAGCCGGACGGGCTCGTCGAGGTGGCGGGCGAGTTGGGTGAGGGTGGCGTGCTCGTCGCGGCCGGGGTCGGGCATGCCGAGCATCGCGAAGCCGGCGACGATGTGCGGGTCGAGGTGTTCATCGGCGCGGCCGGGCCCGTAGAGGTAGGCGAGCAGACCGCGCGTCTTGGAACCTGGCCGCTTGATGGCGGCGATCATGCGGCGGCCTCTTCTTCCGGGGTGGCGGGTTGGCGCAGGGCCTCGGCTATCAGTTCCAGCAGGTGGTGGAGTTCGTCGAGGCGGTGGCGCAGGTCGGGTGGGGTGCGGTCGCTGTTGAGGGCGCGGGCGATCTGGTTGACGTTGACGCCGATCCGGTTGAGCTGACGCAGGACCTGAGCGCGGAAGATGTGGGTGCGGCGGCGGTCCTCGGACAGCGGCAGGTTGGCGGTGAACCGGCCAGTGACGAAGGCGAGGACGACGTCGGCGGCGAAGCCGGACTTCCCCTTGTAGCCGTGCTCGGCGGCTGCCTCCTGGAGGCGGACGTCCTCGTCATCGGTGAAGAGCATGGGTCCAACGCGGACGGTGCGTTTGGTGCCGGTGAAGCGGCGGATAGTGGGCTGCGCGCTCTTCACAGTGGGCTCGCCGGCAGCGGTTTCGGTGACACGGGAAGGGCGGAGGATCTCGCGCTGCGCGGCGTGGAGGTTGTCCAGGGTGGGGCTGCCCTCGGCCCCGGCCTCCTGGCCTGGCGCCCCCTGGCGCTGGGCCTCCTCCGCCACCCCCGGGGCGGAGGTCCCCGAGATCCGGCCTTGAGTCGGACTCGGGGTACTACTGGCTCCGCCCGGGGCACTCCGTCCGAACGCGCGCCGTAGACGGTCCATCAGCGTAGGGGACTTCGTCAGTGGCAGCGGCTCGTCGGGAGCGTCCTCGGGGTGGTGCGGGTCGTGCGTCATGGGCGGTTCTCCAGAAAGCGCGGTGCAGAAGACAGGCGGGTGGGGAGGGTCCGTCGAAGCGCGGGCGATCGCCGTCTCGTCCACAGGTGGGGATAAGCGGGAGGCGTGTGGGGTGGTGACCGGCTGGCTGGGTGACCGGAAGGGGTTCCGGTCACCCAGCGGGGCGGGCGGTCAGCCGCTGGCGGCAACGGTGATCCCAGCGGCTTCGAGTTCCGGCCGGAGGATCTCCATCACCTTGGTCTGCCGCTCGCTGCTGATCGTCAGGTCCCTGTCCGCCACGGCCTTCTTGAGGAGGGCCCGGGTGAGCCTGCCGTGTTCAAATGCGGCGATCCGGCCGATCTCCGCAAGCTCCTCGATCGTGGCTTTGGGCGGGCGGCCACCGCGTGGCCTGCTCTCCGGAACCTCGGAAGGTGGTTGCGGCGACTGCGCGGAATGGACGGCCAGTGGTTCGGAGGGGCCGGCGAAAGTGACGACCGGTGGCTGGGCGGACTCGGTGGCCGGTGGTTGCGGTGCCTGGACGAGAGCGGGGTCCGGGCGCCTGGCGGGCCGGTCGACGAGCTGGTGGATCTGCCGCATGAGTACGGCGAAGGCCAGCAGCGCGGCGGTCGGGGGAACCGCGGCGACCACGTAGTCGAGCAACGGCACGGCGCTGGCGTTCCCCGTGCCGCTGACCCCCGCGACGTTCAGCGCGATGGAGCCGACCGCTCCGCTGGCGGTCAGCGCGATCGCCCACCCGTCGGTGACCCGGCGCAGGCCCGCGCGGAGCATGAGCAGTTCACCCGCGACGATGAACGCGTCCAGGGTCGCAGGCCACGCCCAGCGGCGGACCGGTGAACTTCCCAGCCCGTGCTGGCCGGCGACATCGGCCAAGTGCGCGTACGAAAGCCAGAACGCTCCGGCGGTGAGGGCGACGATGACGGCTCCCGCCGCGAGGAGCGCGTACCGCTCGGCAGCGCGCTTGGCGATCGCTGGCTGCGCTTCGCCGGGCCGGTCACCCTGTGGCTGATGGTGCGATGAGTGGGGGATGGCATGGGTGGTCAAGCGGGGTACTCCTGCGGTAGCGGTGTGGTGCGTCTTTGCCGTCTTGGCCGTTGCAAGCGCAGGTCAGGGCGGTACGGCAGCGGCCTCGGCCTTCCGTCCTGGCGGGTGCCGTCGGCGTCTTCAGCGCTGCCGCGAGGGGGCTCAGACGGTTCGTCACGCCTGAGCCCCGTCTCGTGGTGACCCTGTCGGCCAGGACGGCGCTGTTGCGCCTTCCGTCCCGGTGGGCAGGGCCGTGACCTCCGGTGATACGGCAAGGACGTACAGGACGGCACAAGACGGATCTGGATAGCGTCTTGGGTGGATCGCGCGCCGGTCATGATCGCGTTGCCGTCTTGGCCCCGGTTGCCGTCTTGGCCATAGGCCGTTTGACCTGCGAGATCACGGCAGGGACGGCAAGGACGGCAACCAGGGGCGTGGCGCTCAGCCTTCGCCGGGGGCGGGGTCGGCGTCGACGGGATGGATGGTGGGGCAGTAACGCCGCCATGCGTCGAGGAACTTGTTGCGCATGTAGCCCTTGCGCTGGGTCCGGTCGGCCATGCGCACGTTGCCGGAATGGATGCCGAATTCACGGAGCATCCTGCTCAGGTCACGGGCGGTCAGCCCGTTGCGTCCCCACTCGGCCCACGGGCTTTCGGGGTCCTGGCGCAGCTGGTGGAGGAGTTCCTCGGTGGACAGGCTGTCCACCTCGCGCTGAGCGACGAAGACCCGGCGGATGTCGGCGAGGATCCGCGCCCCGCTGGGGTGATCCTCCTCGGCTGCCACTTCGGCGGTGACCATCCGCATGCAGGCGACCCGCGCCAGACGGGGCCACCGCCCGCCGGCCAGGTCGGCGACGATGACCAGGGGCTCCCAGGTGTCCGCCGCCCGGTCCTCGACCGGCATGTCCGGCTCCAACTCCGCCGCCTCGTCCAGCAGCGGCTTGGCCAACGCGGCGATGCGGTCGCGCAGATTGTGCAGGGCCGGGATGTCTCGGCGGGAGCGGAAGGGCTTGACCTTCTCGCCCTCGGCCCGGCGCCGCATGCGGATCACCACCGCCCGGTCCATGATCGTGTCGGGCAGGTCACCGATCCCCGCGATCGCCGCCATGGCGAAGGTGGCGAACCGGTGCGGGGTGTGGTCGTTGCCAACGACACGCGTGACGTAGCGGTTGCGCTGGTGACCGGCGTTGAGCAAGCCACGCATCTCCTCGTTCTTCTCCGCCATCTTCGGCGTACCGAAGATCGTGTCCGCCTCGTCCACCAGGAGCGTGGGCGGCGCTTCCTCGGTGATCGACCGGAAGACCGCCGCAGGCGTGGTGTTGATGGTCAGCATCGGCGCGTGGACCGTCTCGGTGAGCACGTCCAGAAGCCGCGACTTGCCGCACCGCTTCGCGGGCCCCACCACCGCCAGACGCGGGGCGTGCTGCCACGCGGGCTGCAGATGCGTCGCCACCACCCACAAGGTGATCGCGTCCAGCGCCTCCGATGAGGGCGGGATCACGAACTGGGCAATCTGGGCACGCAGTTCGTCTAGCAGCTCCGAGCCGTACGTCGGCTCGGCATCGGGTATCTCCTGCGGCCCGCCCGGCGCATCCGCCTCATCGGCACTGCGGGTGACCGCATCGCCGACCAGCTCTGGATCGGCGTCGTCAGCCTGCGCAGCGCGCAGGTGGGCGCCAGGGTGGCCAGGGATGGCGGCTACGGGCCAGGTTGCCTTGGCGGGGGCGGAATAGGACTCGGGATTCTCGGGTTGCACAGGGCAGCTCCTCGTCTGGCGGTGGCGGGCTCGCACGCCCTTGCCGCCGGGTCGGTTCGCATCGGACTGCTGGGGAGTCATTGGGCCTCCGGCGTCGCACCGCCGGAGGCTCTCCCCTTTCTCGCGGGTACTCGGGCACCGCGAGGGACCACGGACAGTACGTCCACGCCTGTCCACAGTCCAGCATTTCTGTGTCAGCTCAGCGCAGAAGCGTCTGCTAGGCACGCGTCCTCTCACGCGGCCAGCCCCAGCAAGGCCAACAGGTCGGCGGTCACCACTCGGTAGGCGCTACCCAGCCGCAGCACCTTGCACGGGTACTGGCCCCGCTTGGCCAGCTCGTACCCCTTACTCCGACCGAGCCCCAACGCTCGATTGCCGGTCTCCAGGTCAACAGCGGCAGGAAGCTCCATCAGCTCCTCACGGCTCATGCCCTTCGTTCGACAGGCGGACTCGTTCTCACGCATACGCGCTCCGTCCATGACTGAGCCCTCGGCGAACGCGACAACCACGTCCGTCTCCAGGCGTGAGAACCACCATGACGAGAGCTAATGTGTCTCCATGACACAGCACCATTCCGACCATGGATACGAGAACGAAGACGAGGACGAATTCCTCGAATGGGAGGACCACGTCATGGCCACCGTGGCCGGCGAGGTCCGCAGACGACGGAAGGAACTGCGGTGGAGCGCACAGGACCTGGCCGACCGGTGCGAGGAGATCGGCTACCCGATCCCCCGCAACGTGATCGCCAACATGGAATCCGGCCGCCGCGCCGCCCTGCCTCTGGTCGAGATCATGGTCCTCGCCAAGGCCCTGCGTGTGTCCCCCATCAGCCTGATCTACCCCGTCGGCTACACCACCGAAGTCCGACAACTGCCCTACGAGGATCCAAGGCCGACCTGGGACGCCCTGCAGTGGTTCGTCGGCAACTCCCCTGCCGGTGACGCCACCGACTACATGCTCGACCACTTCCAAGCCCACGACCTCGAACTCCGCTCGGCCCAGGCCGCCTTGGAAAGCGAGGACTACGAACGCTGGAAGGTGAAGACCGCCGCCAACCGCGTCCAACGGGAAGCGGCCGAGCGCGCCCTGGCCCGCTACATCGACCAGGCCACCCAGGCCAAGTACGAGCTATGCCGACACCGCAACGCCATCCGTGAAGGTGGCGGCACCCCACCTCAGCTGCCCTCTTCACTCGCCGACGTCGACCCACCCGAACGCGACGCCGACACCTTCACCACCGAGGAGAACGACCTTTGAAGGGCTCCACCTACCGCCGCTGCTCCTGCCGCGACCCGAAGACCGGCAAGGAACTCGGCACCTCCTGCCCCAAGCGCAACAGCAGGAACCACTGCACCTACTCCATACGCCAGGAGCTGCCGCCGCGTGAGGACGGCAGCCGCAGGTCCTTCGCCCGTGGCGGCTATGACAGTCGCAAGGCCGCCCAGGCCGACCTCGACCACGTCCGCTCCCTCTTGGGCCTGGCCGAGTCGGACGACCCCGAAGGCACGGAACTGATTGCCGCCATGCTGGCGGAAGTCAGCAGCGAGAGGGCTCCTTTGCCGGAGGTCGAGGAGACCAGGCGCCGGCTCAAGACCGGCCAGGACCTCATCGGCCGGATCACCGTCGGCGAATGGCTCGACCAGTGGCTCGCGGGCAAGCGCATACGCAAGTCGGGCGTCAGCCGGTACGAGACCGATATCCGCGTCCACCTCAAGCCGCGGATCGGCCACCTTCGCCTCGACCGGCTGCGCGTGAGCCACCTCAGCGAGATGTTCACCGCCATCTCCGATGCCAACGCCGAGATCCTGGAGCAGAACGCCCAACGGCGATCTGTGATTGACGAGTTGGCGGCCGTGCCGTGGAAAGGCCAGGATCACCGTGCCCGCCGCAAGGCGATGAAGGCCGCGATCGGCGCGATGCCGCCCTTTCGCCGCGTCACCGGGCCCGCCACCCGCCTGCACATCAAGGCGACACTGCGGGCCTCGCTGAACGACGCGATCAGCCAGCAGATCCTCACCTTCAACCCGGCGGCGCACGTCGAGCTCGACCCCGTACGTAAGCCGAAGGCTCTGGTCTGGACGGACGAGCGGGTCGCCAAGTGGGAGCAGACGAGCGAGAAGCCGTCGCCCGTGATGGTCTGGACGCCCGAACAGACTGGCGCCTTCCTCGACTTCGTCGCCGAGGACCGGCTGTACGCGATGTGGCACCTGATCGCCTTCCGCGGCCTGCGTCGGGGCGAGGCGTGCGGGCAGCCGTGGTCGGAGACGAACCTCGACACCCACTCCCTCACCGTCTCCTCGCAGCTCGTCCAGGACGGCTGGGAGGTCGAGACGTCCGAGCCGAAGACGGACAGCGGCTTCCGTGTGGTCGCGCTCGATGACGACACGGTCGGCGTGCTGAAGCGGCACCGTGAGCGACAGGACACCGAGCGCGAGAAGTGGGGCTCCGCCTGGGTGGAGACCGGCCTGCTCTTCACCCAGGAAGGCGGCTCGTGGCTGCACCCCGGCAAGGTGACCGACCTCTTCGAACGGCTCGTCGCCGCCTCCGGACTGCCGCCGATCCGGCTGCATGACCTCCGCCACGGTGCGGCCACGCTCATGCTCGCCGCTGGCGTCGATGTGAAGGTCGTCTCCGACACCCTCGGGCACAGCGACACCCGGATCACGCGGGACATCTACCAGAGCGTCTTCCCGCAGGTCGCCAAGGACGCCGCCGAAGCCACCGCCAAGTTGGTCCCGCTCCAGCGGAAGACGGAGGCGGAAGAGGCCGCGCGCAAGGCGGAGAAGGCCCGGAAGAAGGCCAAGCGCGCCAAGAAAGCCCAGGCCGAGGGCAAGAAGAACGCCAAGCGGAAGAAGCCCAAGAAGTAGGTCACCGGACCGCTCCGCTCACGCATCGCTCACGCAGGCAATCCCACGGCACCCCGGCCGTGTGACGCGTCACGCCCCGAGCAACGCAAAAGGCCAGGTCACGGGCTATGTGACCTGGCCTTTTTACTGAGCCGCCTTCGGGATTCGAACCCGAGACCTACGCATTACGAGTGCGTTGCTCTGGCCAACTGAGCTAAGGCGGCGTGGTGCGCGGCCCAGTCTACACATCGCAGAGGGGTGGTCTGTAACCGGTTTACGGGCTGGTCAGGGGAGGGCGGCGGTGGATGTGAGGCAGGTCACTTGCAGTGCTTGTTCTTGGCCGGGGTGGTGCCGTCGAGGAGGTAGGTGTTGATCGCGGCGTCGATGCAGTCGCTGCCGCGGCCGTAGGCGGTGTGGCCGTCGCCCTCGTAGGTCAGGAGGGTGCCGCTGGAGAGCTGGCCGGCGAGGGCCTTGGCCCAGGTGTAGGGGGTGGCCGGGTCGCGGGTGGTGCCGACGACGACGATCGGGTTGGCGCCCTTGGCCTCGATGCGGTGGGCCTTGCCGGCGGACTTGACCGGCCAGTACGCGCAGTTCAGAGCGGCCCAGGCGAAGTTGTCGCCGAAGACCGGGGAGGCCTTGCGGAAGCTGGGCAGGGCGGCGCGTACCTGGTCGGGGGTGGTGAAGGCGGGCGCGAGGTCGAGGCAGTTGACGGCGGGGTTGGCGTACATCTGATTGGCGTAGCTGCCGTTGGGCTCGCGCTCGTAGTAGCTGTCGGAGAGGCTCAGCAGCCCGCGGCCGTTGCCGGCCTTGGCCTGGGCGAGGTAGTCGCGCAGCATCGGCCAGGCGCGCTGGTCGTACATCGCGGCGATGACGCCCGTGGTGGCGAGGGACTCGGTGAGCTTGCGCTCCTCGCCCGTCTCCGCGGGATGGGCGTCCAGCTTCTTGAAGAGGGCGGAGAGCTGCCGGCCGGCGTCCTCGGTGCTCTTGTCGCCCAGCGGGCAGCCCTGCTTCTTGATGCAGTCCGCGGCGAACGCCGTGAAGGCGGTGTTGAAGCCGGTGGTCTGGTCGATGTTGATCCTGCGGGCGTCGAGGTCCGGGTTCATGGCTCCGTCGAGGACCATACGGCCGGCGCGGGTGGGGAACAGGCCGGCGTAGGTCGCGCCGAGGAAGGTGCCGTAGGAGGCACCCACATACGTCACCTTCTTGTCGCCCAGGACGGCGCGCAGCACGTCCATGTCGCGGGCCGCCTCGATCGTGGAGACGTGCGCGAGCACCTTGCCGGAGCGGGACTCGCAGCCCTTGGCGAAGCCGCGGTAGGCGGCGGTGAGTTTGTCGACCTCGGCCGGGGAGTCCGGGGTCGGGTCGGTCTGGGTGTAGCGGTCCATCTCCTTGTCGGACAGGCACTCGACCGGCTCGCTGCGGGCCACGCCCCGCGGGTCCATCGCCACCATGTCGTACCGCGCGCGGACCGGCGCGGGCTGCGGCGCGTACTGCTGGAGGTAGTCGATCGCCGAACCGCCGGGGCCGCCCGGATTGACCATGAGGGAGCCGAGCCGGCTACCGGGGCCGGTGGCCTTCTTGCGGGCCACCGCGAGCTTGAGGTCCGTGGCCGCGCCGGGCTTGGCGTAATCCAGGGGCGCCTTCATCGTCGCGCACTCGAAGCCCGCGACTCCGCAGGCGTGCCAGTCCAGCTTCTGGTCGTAGTACGGGCGGAGTTTGGCCGGGATGGCGGTCGGGAGCGGCTGGAGGGAGCTGTCGGCGGGGCGCGGAGCGCCGGCCTCCGTCGTACGGCCCGAGGACGCGTCGGCGTCGGGGGACGAACGTTCCGAGGAGCAGCCGGAGATCAGCAGGGCAGAGGCCCCGAGGAAGGCGGCGGAGGCGCGGAGCAGGCGGCTGGTGGACATGGGCGGTCCCTTGGTCTCGGTCCCCTGGATCTGGAGCCTGGAGTGCGGGGAGCGGGTGTGGGCGGGGGTGTCGCTGTGGGGCGTGGAATGCGGTGCGGTCCTTGGGGGTGGGGTGGGGGGTGGGGGTGGGGTGGGGTGGGTGTGGTGAGTCGGGGTTGGTGGCGGGGGTCGGAATCTGGACGGAGCGTATTCGGGTGGGGACCTTGTGTGGTCGGCTTCGGGAAGGGGGTGGTGAGGTTGGGATTGGCGTGTGGGTGTGGGTGGGGGTGTGGCTGCGGGGGGGGTGGGTTCGGGGTTTTGTTGGTGGTCCGTGGGTGGGTGGGTGGATAGGGCCGGTGTCAGCCGGCGCGGAGGGCCGCCGTCATCGCCTCGACCGCCAGGAGGGGGGCCACGTTGCGGTCGAGGGCGTCGCGGCAGGCGATCACGGCTTCTATGCGGCGGAGGGTGCGTTCGGGGGTCGAGGTGCCGGCGATGCGCTGGACGCTGTCGCGTACCTCGTCGTTGGCGAGGGGGACCGAGGCGCCCATCTGGAGGGCGAGGACGTCGCGGTAGAAGCCGGTGAGGTCGACCAGGGCCAGGTCGAGGCTGTCGCGCTGGGTGCGGGTCGCCCGGCGCTTCTGCTTGTCCTGGAGCTCCTTCATGACGCCGGCCGTGCCACGGGGCAGTCGGCCGCCGGTCCCGGCGGCGGCGCCGAGCGCCGCGCGCAGCTCCTCGGTCTCCTTCGTGTCGACCTCTTCGGCGACCTGCTTGGCGTCCTCCCCCGCGGCGTCGATCAGCTCCTGGGCGGCCTTGAGGCAGCCGCCGATGTCATCGACGCGGAGGGGGAGCTTGAGCACCGCCGCGCGGCGGGCGCGGGCGCGCTCGTCGGTGGCGAGGCGACGGGCCCGGCCGATGTGGCCCTGGGTGGCGCGGGCGGCCCGGTCGGCGGCCTCCGGGGCGATGCCGTCGCGCCGTACGAGGACGTCGGCGACCGCGCCGACCGGTGGCGTGCGCAGGCTGAGGTGGCGGCAGCGCGAGCGGATGGTGGGGAGCACGTCATCGATGGAGGGGGCGCACAGGAGCCAGACCGTACGGGGGGCCGGCTCCTCCACGGCCTTGAGGAGGACGTTGCCGGCGCCCTCGGTGAGGCGGTCGGCGTCCTCCAGGACGATCACCTGCCAGCGGCCGCCGGCCGGGGAGAGCGAGGACCGGCGGACCAGGTCGCGGGTCTCCTTGACGCCGATGGACAGCAGGTCCGTACGGACGATCTCGACGTCGGCGTGGGTGCCCACCAGTGTCGTGTGGCAGCCGTCGCAGAAGCCGCAGCCCGGCGCGCCACCGAGCGCGCGGTCGGGGCTGACGCACTGCAGGGCGGCGGCGAAGGCGCGGGCGGCGGTGGAGCGGCCGGAACCGGGCGGGCCCGTGAACAGCCAGGCGTGCGTCATCTGGGAGGTGCCGCCGCGGTCGGCCGCCGGCTGCGGCTGCTCGCCGGGCCGGTCCTGCGGCGCCGCGTGCTCAGCCGTGACGATGGCGTCCGCATCGCGCGCGGCGGCGGCCAGCTGCGCCGTCACCCGGTCCTGGCCGACCACGTCGTCCCATACCGCCATCGCTGCCTGCCGTTCCTTTGCGTTCCGTGCTGCTCGTGACTCGCTCGACCCATTGTGGTGCAACCCACTGACAAACGAATCCGGAAGCCGTTTCCGGGGGCCGGCCGGCGCCGCCCACCCGGAAACGGAAAACGGCCGTGGGGGGGGGGGGGGGGGGGGGGGGTGTCGCGGGTTTGTGTTGTCGCGTTGCTCCTCGTAGCCTCGTCCGCTG
>NZ_JBWKCJ010000003.1:193129-272920 GCF_056436545.1 Streptomyces sp. NPDC043738
CCTACCCCCTACGCCCCTCTCCCCGCTCCCCCCCCCCCCCCCCCCCCCCACAAACCACCCCCCCCCCCCCCCCCCCCCCCCCCCCCCCCCCCCACGGCCGGTGTTTCGGGCCCCGCCGTTCGGCCGGATACGGCTAGCGGCGCCGTCCCCGACCGCCCCGGTCGCCGTCGTCGCCGTCCGCGTCGTCGCCCGGGTGCGGGCCGAGCAGCTCGTCGGCGAGCGTCGGCAGGTCGTCCAGCGGGGTCTCCTCCGCCCATTCGGGTCGGGGGCGGCTGCGCTGCGGGGGCTGTGCCGGGCGGCCCGTCGACGGGTCGACCTGCGGGAGCTCACGGGTGCGCTCCACGCCCGACTCGGCGGCGGAGGAGCCCCCGGCCTCCTCGTTCGGGGCTTCCTTGCGGAACATCCACGGCGGCACCCGGTCCGCGGGGTCACCCTCCCGTGCGCCATCGGAGTGTCCGTCCGGCCGTACGGGTGGCAGCACGGTGGTCTGCTCGGCGTCGGAGCCGTGGCTCCCGCGCGCGTCCCGCTCCTCGCGGACCGGGGGCAGCACGGCGGTCTGCTCCGCGTCGGAAGCCTGGCTCCCCCGCGCGTCCCGCTCCTCGCGCACCGGAGGCAGCACGGCCGTCTCGTCCGCCGCACCGGACGCCTCGCCGCCCCGGGGCGCCTCGGGCCACGACAGCGACTCCGTGCGCTCCTCGTCCGATCCGGAACCGGCGGAGGCATCCGCCGAGCCGTCCTCGCCCAGCCGCTTGCGCAGATCCGCCACCGGCGTCTCCGCGGTGGGCGCCTCGGCCTCCGCGCGAGCCCTGGCCTCCGCCGCGGCCGCCGCCTCGGCCGCCTCCACCCGCGCCTGCTCGGCGCGCAGCAGGGCCTCCTCGGCCTTGCGCTGCTTCTCCAGGCGGCGCTCCTCGGCCTCCTGGCGCAGCCGTGCCTGCTCCTCGTGCTGCTTGCGCAGCCGCTCCTGCTCGGCCTGGCGGGCCCGCTCCTCGGCCTCGCGGCGCTGCCGCTCCTCCTCCGCCGCCTGGCGGGCCTCCTCGGCGCGCTGCCGGGCCTCGGCCGCCTGCCGGGCGGCCTCCAGCGCCTTGGCCTGCTCGGCCTCCTGGCGCTTGCGCTCCTCTTCCTCGGCGCGCAGCTTGGCGAGCTGCTCCTGGCGCTCACGCTCCAGACGCGCCTCCTCCGCCTTGCGCGCGGCCTCCGCCTCGGCCCTGCGGCGAGCCTCTTCCTCGGCCGCCTTACGGGCCTCGGCCTGCGCCTTGACCTCGGCCTCGGACAACGGGAGGACCTGGTCGAGGCGGTGCCGTACGACGGTGGTGACGGCCTCGGGCTCCTGCCCGGCGTCGACGACCAGATAGCGCGCGGGGTCGGCGGCGGCCAGGGCCAGGAAGCCGGCCCGTACCCGCTGGTGGAAGGCGGCGGGCTCGGACTCCATCCGGTCCGGTGCCTCGGTGAAGCGCTCGCGGGCGGTCTCCGGGGAGACGTCGAGGAGCACGGTCAGGTGCGGGACCAGGCCGTCCGTCGCCCAGCGGGAGATCCGGGCGATCTCCGTGGGCGCGAGGTTGCGCCCGGCGCCCTGGTAGGCGACCGAGGAGTCGATGTACCGGTCGGTGATGACGACCGCGCCGCGCTCCAGGGCCGGCCGGATGACGCTGTCGACGTGCTCGGCCCGGTCGGCGGCGAACATCAGCGCCTCCGCACGGTCCGAAAGCCCGGACGTCGAGACGTCCAGGATGATCGAGCGCAGTCGCTTGCCGATGGCGGTGGCGCCCGGTTCACGGGTCACCACGACCTCGTGGCCCTTGGCGCGGATCCACTCGGCGAGCGCCTCGACCTGGGTGGACTTGCCGGCGCCGTCGCCGCCCTCCAGGGCGATGAAGAAACCCGTGGCCGCGGGCTCTTGCGTCGGGTCGCCGCCGCGCAGCGCCTCGCGCAGATCGCGCCGCAGCGACACGCCCTCGCGGTCGTCGAGCTTGCTCAGGACCCAGGCGGCGACCGGCAGCAGCAGCGCGCCGACCAGCATCAGCGTGTAGGCCGCGCCCCCGTAGGAGAAGTCGAAGGTGCCGTTGCCGAGGTGGTGCGGGCCGATGACGGCCGCGAGCAGGGGCGAGACGATGGCGGCCAGCGCGATCGCGAGCCGTACGACGGCGTGCAGATGCTCGGTCGTCCGGGCGGTGCGGAACTCCTCGGACTCCTGGTCCAGCAGGGTGTGCCCCGTATTGGCGGCGATGCCGGCGCCGACACCGGCCAGCAGCGCGAGCACCACGACCGTCGTCACGTCCGGGACCAGGCCCATGGCCAGCAGCGCCAGGCCCGTGGCGGCGACCGCCAGCGCGAGCAGCCGGCGCCGGGAGAGCGCGGGCAGCACCCGGCGGGCACCGCGGATGCCGACGGCCGTACCGCCGGTCAGCGCGAGCACCAGGAGCGCGAAGGTGGCCGGTCCGCCCGACAGGTCGTAGGCGTGGAGCACGGCGAGCGAGACGGCCGCGGCGATCCCGGCGGCAACCGCCGCGCAGGCCAGCACCAGCAGCGGGATCGCTCCCGTACGGCCCTTGTCGCCGCCCGGCCGGGCGGCTTCCGCCTTGTCAGCGGCGGCCTTCGGGCGGCGCAGCCCCTCCAGGGGGGACCGCGGCCGCGGCGTCTGCGTACCGGGAAGCTCGATGAAGTAGAGGATCGATACGGAGGCGGCGAACAGCCCCGCGGCCACATAGGAGCCGAGCGCGACCTGGTGGAGCTGGAACCAGTCGATGCCGGTGCCCAGGAGCTTGCTGACGAGCGTGACGACCACCAGGGCGGCGGCCGCGATCGGCAGCGAGACGAACGTGGTGCGCAGCGAGAGCCGGCGCAGGGCGTCCATGTTGTCCGGGAGCGGCCGCACCGCGGCGCCCTCCGGGGGCGGGGCGGGCAGCAGTCCGGGGGCCGCGCTCTCCCGGCAGACGGTCCAGAAGCGTTCGGCGACGCCGGTGACGAAGACCGTGACCAGCAGCCAGGCCAGCGCGTCGGCCGGCGTCCAGTCGATCCACAGCGGGGCGATCACCAGCAGCGCGAGCCGCAGCACATCCGCGCCGATCATCGTCCAGCGCCGGTCCAGCGGCCCGGAGGGCGCCGTGAGCGCCGAGAGCGGCCCCAGCAGGACGGCCCCGAAGAGCAGCATCGCCAGCATCCGGGCCGCGAAGACCGTGGTGACCGCCAGGGCGACGCCCCGATAGCCGCCACCGAAGACCGCCTCGCCCCCCACCGGTACGTACAGCGCCGCCTGAAGGGAGAGCACTATCAGGACAAGCATGGACAGGGCATCGCCGATGCCCCCGACAAATTGGGCGCTCCACAGTCGCTTCAGAGGGGGGAAGCGCAGCAGGGCTCGCACCGCGCGCTCGCGGGAATCCGCCGCCAGGGCGCCTGAAGTGGGGGTCACGACCGTTGGCTGCTCGGTACGCGTCATCTCGCCAGCCTATCGGGACGGTCCGCGCCGTCGGGCGCCTGCCCGAACAAACGGGCGGGCTCGACGGAACACGTCCGTCTTGCCCGCCCTTGTCCTGCGCCCGCAGCCGTCCGGCACGGTCTTTAGTCGTCGGCCGACGCCGCCGTCTTCTTGGCCGCCGCGGTCTTCGCGGTGGCCTTCTTGGCGGTCGTCTTCTTCGCCGTGGTCGTCTTCTTGGCCGCGGTCTTCTTGGCGGCGGTCTTCTTCGCCGTCGTCTTCTTGGCCGTGGTCTTCTTCGCCGCCGTCTTCTTGGCGGTCTTCTTCGCCGGGCCCTTGGCGCGCTTCTCCGCCAGCAGCTCGTAGCCGCGCTCGGCGGTGATCGTCTCGACGTCGTCGTCCCGCCGCAGCGTCGCGTTGGTCTCGCCGTCGGTGACGTACGCGCCGAAGCGGCCGTCCTTGACCACCACCGGCTTGCCGCTGACCGGGTCCGTGCCCAGCTCCTTCAGCGGCGGCTTGGCGGCGGCCCGTCCGCGCTGCTTGGGCTGGGCGTAGATCGCCAGCGCCTCGTCGAGGGTGATGGTGAAGAGCTGCTCCTCGCTCTCCAGGGAGCGCGAGTCGGTGCCCTTCTTGAGGTACGGGCCGTAGCGGCCGTTCTGCGCGGTGATCTCCACGCCCTCGGCGTCCGCGCCGACGACCCGCGGCAGCGACATCAGCTTGAGCGCGTCCTGAAGGGTCACCGTGTCCAGGGACATCGACTTGAAGAGCGAGGCGGTACGCGGCTTGACCGCGTTCTTCCCGGTCTTCGGGGTGCCCTCGGGCAGGATCTCGGTGACGTACGGGCCGTAGCGGCCGTCCTTGGCGACGATCTCGTGGCCGCTGACCGGGTCGGTGCCCAGCGCGAAGTCACCGCTGGGCTTGGCGAGCAGCTCCTCGGCGTACTCCACCGTCAGCTCGTCGGGCGCGAGGTCGTCGGGGACGTCGGCCCGCTGGTGGCCCTCGGAGTCCTTCTCGCCGCGCTCGATGTACGGGCCGTAGCGGCCGACCCGCAGCTTGATGTCGTCGCTGACCGGGAACGAGGAGATCTCCCGGGCGTCGATCGCGCCCAGGTCCTCGACCAGCTCCTTCAGCCCGCCGAGGTGGTCGCCGTCGCCGTTGCCGGCGTCCGAGGCGGCCCCTTCGGCCTCGCCCTCGCCGAAGTAGAAGCGCCGCAGCCACGGCACGGCCTGCGCCTCACCACGGGCGATGCGGTCGAGGTCGTCCTCCATCTTGGCGGTGAAGTCGTAGTCGACCAGCCGGCCGAAGTGCTTCTCCAGGAGGTTGACCACCGCGAAGGAGAGGAAGGAGGGGACGAGCGCGGTGCCCTTCTTGAAGACATAGCCGCGGTCCAGGATCGTGCCGATGATCGACGCATACGTCGACGGGCGGCCGATCTCGCGCTCTTCCAGCTCCTTGACCAGGGTGGCCTCGGTGTAGCGGGCCGGCGGCTTGGTGGCGTGCCCGTCGGCGGTGATCTCCCGCGCGGCCAGCGCGTCGCCCTCGGCGACCTGCGGCAGCCGGCGCTCGCGGTCGTCCAGCTCGGCGTTGGGGTCGTCGGCGCCCTCCACGTAGGCCTTGAGGAAGCCGTGGAAGGTGATGGTCTTGCCGGACGCGGTGAACTCGGCGTCGCGGCCGTCGGCGGCCCGGCCACCGATCTTGACCGTGACGGAGTTGCCGGTGGCGTCCTTCATCTGCGAGGCGACGGTCCGCTTCCAGATCAGCTCGTAGAGCCGGAACTGGTCGCCGGTGAGCCCGGTCTCGGCCGGGGTGCGGAAGCGGTCGCCCGAGGGACGGATCGCCTCGTGCGCCTCCTGGGCGTTCTTGACCTTGCCGGCGTACGTGCGCGGCTTGTCCGGCAGGTAGTTCGCGCCGTACAGGTGCGTCACCTGCGCCCGGGCCGCGGCGACCGCGGTGTCCGAGAGCGTGGTGGAGTCCGTACGCATATAGGTGATGAAGCCGTTCTCGTACAGCTTCTGCGCCACCTGCATGGTCGCCTTGGCACCGAAGCCGAGCTTGCGGCTGGCCTCCTGCTGGAGGGTCGTCGTACGGAACGGGGCGTACGGCGAGCGGCGGTAGGGCTTGGACTCCACGGAGCGCACCGCGAAGTCGGCGTTCTCCAGGGCGGCGGCGAGCGCGCGGGCGTTCGCCTCGTCCAGATGGAGCACGTCGTTCTTGAGCTGCCCGTTGGGGCCGAAGTCGCGGCCCTGCGCGACCCGGCGGCCGTCGACGGTGTTCAAGCGGGCGGTCAGGGTCGAGGGGTCGCTCGCGTCACCGGCCCGGCCGGTGGAGAAGGTGCCGGTCAGGTCCCAGTACTCCGCGGAGCGGAAGGCGATGCGCTCGCGCTCCCGCTCGACGACCAGCCGGGTCGCGACGGACTGCACACGGCCGGCCGACAGCCGGGGCATGACCTTCTTCCACAGGACCGGCGAGACCTCGTAGCCGTAGAGGCGGTCGAGGATCCGCCGGGTCTCCTGGGCGTCGACCAGCTTCTGGTTGAGGTCGCGCGGGTTGGCGACGGCCTCGCGGATCGCGTCCTTGGTGATCTCGTGGAAGACCATCCGGTGGACCGGGACCTTGGGCTTGAGGATCTCCTGCAGGTGCCAGGCGATGGCCTCGCCCTCGCGGTCCTCATCTGTTGCGAGGTAGAGCTCGTCGGACTCGGCCAGCAGCTCCTTGAGCTTCTTGACCTGGTCCTTCTTGTCACTGTTGACGACGTAGATCGGCTGGAAGTCGGCATCGACGTTCACGCCGAGGCGGGCCCAGGGCTCGCCCTTGTACTTCGCCGGCACCTCCGCCGCGCCGTTGGGCAGGTCGCGGATGTGCCCCACGCTGGCCTCGACCACATAGCCAGGGCCGAGGTAGCCCTTGATCGTCTTCGCCTTGGCAGGCGACTCGACGATGACAAGTCGGCGGCCGCCGCCCTCTGTGGCTTCGCTGGTCGGGGACAACTTCGCTCTTCTCTCCGGTCGACGCTGGGATTGCTCCCCGGCCTGGACGCCGGGACGCACTGCGGTGACGCTTGACGCTGCGGAGTGTGACGGTACCTCCCGCCCCCGTGTCAAACGGAAAAACCCCGCAACGCCACTCGAACGGTAACCCGACTACATGGCTTCATGCCGCCCGGACCGCATCAGCCGCTCTTTACGGGCCCCGGAGCGGGTCGGATGGATCATGACGGGTCCATGGCGGTTCCCGCCGCCCTCCCCGGCCGACGTCCGCACCCGCTACCGGCGGGCCGCCGACGATCTCGCAGAGTGACGGACCGCGTGCGGGCCACGGGTGAGCCCGGCGTCCCCGCCGCCGCGCCGACGGCCCCGGTGACGGTCACAAGGCGGCGCCGGATCCCGCCATCGCCCGATACGGCATATGAGCGGGCTGGCAGGATGGGCGCAGGACGAACACACGGTACGGCTCACCGCTCGAGCCGGTCACTGCCGTGGTCACGCAGACACTCGGGGGGACATCACCCATGGCGAACCAGTACCCCGGACCGCCACCGGAGCAGCCCGGCCAGCCCGGCCAGAATCCGTACGCCACACCTGCCGGCGGCCCGCCCGCCGACTCCGGCTACGGATACCCGCAGGGCGGCCGCCCCGGGGAGCCCGGATACGGCTACCCGCAGGCCGGCTCGCAGCCGCCCCCGCCCGGCTTCCCGCCGAGCGCTCCGCCGCCGCCGGCGCCCGGCGCGTTCCAGGCCGCGCCCCCGGTCGGCGGGATGTCCCTGTCGCTCGGGGACATCGCGGTGAGCGGCGACACGATCATGACGCCGGCCGGGCCGATGCCTCTCAAGGGCGCCATCTGGACGGCGACGGACATGTCGCGGACCGAGGAGAAGATCCCGGCGCACGCGGTCGTCCTCGCCATCGTCTTCTTCCTCTTCTGCCTGCTCGGCCTGCTGTTCCTGCTGATGAAGGAGCGGGTGACGACCGGGTTCGTGCAGGTCACGGTGAACAGCGGGGGCCGGCACCACTCCACGATGGTCCCGGTGCAGTCGCGCGAGCAGGTGATGTTCGTGCTCAACCAGGTCAACTACGCCAGGTCGCTGAGCGTGTGACCCCCCTGGAACCCGCTCAGCCGCCCACCGGGGCGTCGATCCGGAACCGCACCCTGCGCCGGGCGTCGATCGCGCTCGGCGTGGGCGGGGCGGCCGCGGTCTACCTCTGGCACACCAATCCGCACCAGCCCGGACAGGCGCTGCTCCCCTGCCCGTTCAAGTGGTGCACCGGGTTGCTGTGCCCGGGGTGCGGCGGGACGCGGATGGCGTACGACCTGATGCACGGTGATGTCGTCGCGGCGTTCCACGACAACGCGGTGCTCCTCACCCTGGGCGTGCCGGCCGTGGCGTTCGTCGCCGTGCGCTGGCTGGTCGCGGGGCTCCGCGGGCGGGCCCACCGGATGCGGCTGACGGCCCGGACCAACGCCGTGGTGCTCGGCATCGGCGCGCTGTGGATGGTCGCCCGCAATCTGGTGGGGTAGGGCGTGTCCGGGGGCCTCGGGGCGCGCCACGCGGAGCGCGCCCCGGCCGTCCGCCGGACGGGCGTGGACGGTCTCGACGTCAGCGGACGGTGACCGCGACCACCGGCGAGACGGTGCTGCCCGCGGCTATGCGGAGCTGGTTGGCGCCCTTGATGCCGAGCTTGACCCGTACCGAGTACGCACCGCTCTTGTTGACCGGAGCCTTGGCGGGCAGCGACACCCACTTCTTGCCCTGCTTCTGCTGGACGGTGACGTTGCTGCCGGCCTTGATGCCCTTGGCGACGCCGGAGATCCGGAACTCCTGCCAGGCCTTGACCGAGTTCACGCTGGCCTTGGCGGTCAGCGAGGCGGCGGCCGGAGCGGCGGCCACGACCGGCTTGGCGGTGTGGAGGTCCTGCGGCGCGGCGAAGGCGGCGGCCGAGCCGCCGGCCAGCAGGGAGACGGCGATGACGCCGACGGCGGCGTAGCGAAGTGCGCGGTTCATGGGAGTTCCTCACTGACGGTGTAGGGCCGTTGGTGACCTTCACCGAGGAACATGGCCGGGGGCCTGCCGGCGTTCCACGTAACGGCACATATCGGCCATCTGTCGGCCGGCTGTTACAGAACTGTCCGGAAGCACACGGAGCGGCCTTTCGGGGTGGCTCATGGGCGCGACGGCACGGCGGGCTGCGTGGTGGCTGCGAGGGCGGCTACAGCGTGGCCAGCAGCCAGCCCCCCGTGGCCAGGAACGCCACTCCTGCCAGCAGCGCCGCCAGGGCGGCGACCGGCCGGCTGACGCCCTCGGCGACCGGCTGGCCGGTCCGTGCGCAGACACCCGTCCACACCAGCAGTCCGGCGCCGAACAGTGCGAAGGCCGCACCGGCGAACACCTCGGGTCCACTCTCCATGCGGGCAGCGTGGCACCCCGGGACGGCATCCGGACGAACACCGGATGAACGGCTTCCGCCTGTCCCGTACGGACCCGCTCACATGGGCCCCGGTCTCCGTCCCACCCCTGGCCTGCGGCCCTTTGTTGCTCTTCGCGGGGCCGTCAGTCGGCCTCGGCCACCGGCTCCAGGAACCCCTGCTCGACCAGCATCCGGATGGAGGCCGGTGTGCGGTCCCGCAGCAGGACCGGGTCCTCGCCGACGAGTTGGGCGATCGCGTCGAGGATCCGCCCGGCGGGCAGCGAACCGTCGCACACCCCGGCGAAGCCCGCACCGACCGTGTCCACCTTCGTCGCCCTTCGCATACCGCGGTTCTGACGGAGCACCACATGCTCGGGGTCCTCCGCACCGGGCAGCCCGACCTGCTCCTGGACCACCTCGTCGGCCAGCCGGAAGTGGCCGGCCAGCAGCGCCGCGTCGTCGGTGGACCGCAGATAGTCCTGGCGGTCGAAGTGCCCCACGACCGACTCCCCCAGCGGCTGTTCGACCGGATGCGGCCACTCCTCGACCGTGATGGACGGGGCGTCGGACCCGGACTTGCGCAGCGTGATCCAGCCGAAGCCGATGGCCTTGGTCTTGCGCGCCTCGAACTCGTCGAGCCAGGCGTCGTACCCCGCGGCGTACGCCCCGGCATCGGCGCGGTGGTCACCGGCATCGCGCAGCCACAGCTCGGTGTACTGGGCGATGTCCTGCACCTCGCGCTGCACGATCCAGGCGTCGCAGCCGCGCGGCACCCAGGAGCGCAGCCGGTCGTGCCACTCCTCGCCCGCCACATGCTGCCAGTTGGCCAGCAGCTGGCAGTATCCGCCGTCGTTGAGGTGCGCGGCGGACTGCTGGACCAGCGTCCGGCACAGGTCGTCGCCGCCCATGCCGCCGTCCCGGTAGGTCAGCCGCGCGCCGTCGGACGCCAGGGGCGAGATCACGAACGGCGGGTTGGACACGATCAGGTCGTACGTCTCGTCGCCGACCGGCTCGAACAGCGAGCCCTCGCGCAGATCCGCCGCGCCCGCCCCGGAGAGCGCCAGCGTCAGCGCGGCGATCCGCAGCGCCCGGGGGTTGAGGTCGGTGCCCGTGACCCGGGTGGCGTGCTGGGCGGCGTGCAGCGCCTGGATGCCGGAGCCCGTACCGAGATCGAGCGCCTTGGCGACCGGGCGGCGGACCGTGATCCCGGCGAGGGTCGTGGAGGCGCCGCCGACGCCGAGCACCAGCTGCGCGCGCTCGGCCTCCCCGGCGCCCCGGATGCCGCCGGCGCCGCCGACCGCGCAGCCCAGGTCGGAGACGATCCACCAGTCCTGCCCCTCGGGGCCGCCGTACGGGCGTACGTCCACACGGGCGCGCAGCTCGTCGCCGTCCTGCACCAGCCAGCCGTCGGCGAGGCAGTCCTCGACCGGCAGCGCCGCCCGCGCCCGCCGCAGCTCCACCGGACGCTGGAGCAGGAAGAGCCGCACCAGCGTCTCCAGCGGGCTGTCGCCGCGGGTCGCCCGCAGCGCGGGAACGGTCTCGCTGCGGGCCAGCGCGGCGTAGGCCGGGGCGCCGAGCAGGTCCAGCAACCCGTCGGCGGTGAAGGCGGCGGTCAGCAGCGCCTCGCGCAGCCGGGCGGTGCGGGCGCTGCTCTCGGGGTCCTGGGCATCTGCGGTGGGGAGGTGCGTACTCACGTCCCCCATTGTCGGCCCTGTCACCGACAATCGGCGACGGCCCGGCGCCACGCCCGCCTCGGGCGCGTCGCCGGGCCGTACGGATCCGTCGCCGGTCCGTGGACGCCGGACCGGTTCCAGGCGTTCGTACGCCGGCCGGTTCCTAGGACTTCTTGGGCACCGGAGAACCGGACGCGCCCTGGCTCTGACAGCCCTTCTGCTTGGCCATCGCCGTGCCGACCTCGCCGGACTCCAGCTTCTTGAAGGCCTGCTCGCTCTGCTGGTTGAGCTTGTTGATGCCGCTGGACAGATCGCGCAGACCGTCGGCGAACTTGAGCTTGTCCGCGGTGTTCAGGCCTTCGACCTGCTTCTTGAGGTCCGCGTATCCCTTGGAGAGCGAGTTGAGCTCCTTGACCGCGTCCTTCTGCGCCTGCTCGCCGTTCTCGCTCGGCGGAGCCCCGGCCTTGTCCAGGTTCTTCGCCAGCGCGGCGTAGGCGTCGGAAATCTTCTGGAAGGCCGCCGAGTCGGTCTGCTGGACCTTCTTGGAGTCCGTGCTGCCGTTGTCGGCAGTCTGCATGGCGGCGTTGGCGTCCTGGATCTTCTTGAACTGAGCCTGCGCGGGGTCGCAGAACGTCTTCGCCCAGTCGTTGAGCTTCTTGCTGCTGTCCTCGCTGCAGCCGGTCAGCGCGAGCACCAGTGCCGCACCGCCGGACAGTGCAGCCACAAGCTTCTTGTTCACCGGATTGGTCCCTTCCATGGCTCTCGGCCCCGGAACATACACGTCCAAAGGGCCGGGCCGACCGGTCGGGCAGCAGGTCCGCCCGGCATTGCAGCCATTTGCACCAAGGTCCGCAGGGCCACCCGGGCATGCGGAAGGCGGGTGGCCGGCGCGTGTGAAAAACGCCGTCCACCCGCCCAGTTGAGCGGTCCGCGAGCCCCTTCGGAGGTGCTCGGTCCGTTAGGACGCCACGGCCGTCTTGGCCGATTTGGCGATGCTCTCCGGGTCTTCGGAGTTGCCTTCGTCACCTACGGCGATTCCGCGCCTCTTGGAGACGTAGACCGCGCCGACGATGACGGCGATCGCCAGCACCGCGACCACGAGCCGTACGCCGAGGCTCTTGTCCTCGCCGTACGAGAACTTCACCACAGCGGGCGCGATCAGCAGCGCCACCAGGTTCATGACCTTCAGCAGCGGGTTGATGGCCGGGCCCGCGGTGTCCTTGAACGGGTCGCCGACGGTGTCGCCGATGACCGTCGCCTCGTGCGCCTCGCTGCCCTTGCCGCCGTGGTGGCCGTCCTCGACCAGCTTCTTGGCGTTGTCCCACGCGCCACCGGAGTTGGCGAGGAAGACCGCCATCAGCGTGCCGGTGCCGATCGCGCCCGCCAGGAACGAGCCGAGCGCGCCGACGCCGAGCGAGAAGCCGACCGCGATGGGGGTGAGCACCGCCAGCAGCCCGGGGGTGGCCAGTTCGCGCAGCGCGTCCTTGGTGCAGATGTCGACGACCCGGCCGTACTCCGGCTTCTCGGTGTAGTCCATGATCCCGGGCTTCTCCCGGAACTGCCGGCGCACCTCGAAGACCACCGCGCCCGCCGACCGCGACACCGCGTTGATCGCCAGCCCGGAGAACAGGAAGACGACCGAGGCGCCGAGGACCAGCCCGACCAGGTTGTTGGGCTGCGAGATGTCCAGGCTGAGCCCCATCCCGCTGGCGGCGCTGCCGACTTCGCGAACGGCGGTGGCGATCGCGTCCCGGTACGAGCCGAAGAGCGCGGCGGCGGCCAGTACGGCCGTCGCGATGGCGATGCCCTTGGTGATGGCCTTGGTGGTGTTGCCGACCGCGTCCAGGTCGGTCAGCACCTGCGCGCCGTCACCGGTGACATCGCCGGACATCTCCGCGATGCCCTGCGCGTTGTCGGAGACCGGGCCGAAGGTGTCCATCGCCACGATCACGCCGACCGTGGTCAGCAGGCCGGTCCCGGCCAGCGCCACCGCGAACAGCGCCAGCATGATGGAGGCGCCGCCCAGCAGGAACGCCCCGTAGACCGCGAGGCCGATCAGCACCGCCGAGTAGACGGCCGACTCCAGGCCGATCGAGATGCCGGAGAGGATGACGGTGGCCGGACCGGTCAGCGAGGTCTTGCCGATGTCCCTCACGGGCCGCCGGTTGGTCTCGGTGAAGTAGCCGGTCAGCTGCTGGATCAGCGCGGCGAGCACGATGCCGATGGCGACCGCCACCAGCGCCAGCATCCGGGGGTCGCCGCTGCGGCCGAGGATGTCCGGGTCGGTGACGCCCTTGAGGTCCCGGTAGGTGGACGGCAGGTAGGTGAACACCGCGGCGGCCACCAGCAGCAGCGAGATGGCCGCGGAGATGAAGAAGCCGCGGTTGATCGCCGTCATGCCGCTGCGGTCGCTGCGCCGGGGCGCGACGACGAAGATGCCGATCATCGCGGTGACCACGCCGATGGCCGGGACCAGCAGCGGGAAGGCGAGCCCGGCGTTGCCGAAGGCCGCCATGCCCAGGATGAGGGCGGCGACCAGGGTCACCGCGTACGACTCGAAGAGGTCGGCCGCCATACCGGCGCAGTCCCCGACGTTGTCGCCGACGTTGTCCGCGATGGTCGCGGCGTTGCGCGGGTCGTCTTCGGGGATGCCCTGCTCGACCTTGCCGACGAGGTCGGCGCCGACGTCCGCGGCCTTGGTGAAGATGCCGCCGCCGACCCTCATGAACATGGCGATCAGCGCGGCGCCGAGGCCGAAGCCCTCCAGCACCTTGGGCGCGTCGACCGCGTACACGAGCACCACACAGGACGCGCCGAGCAGGCCCAGCCCCACGGTGAACATGCCGACGACGCCACCGGTGCGAAATGCGATCTTCATGGCCTTGTGCGAGACCGCCGTAAGATCCTTTTCCCGTTTGTCGCCCTCGGCCGGAGTGGCCTCCCGGGCGGCCGCCGCCACCCGCACATTGGCGCGCACCGCGAGCCACATGCCGATATAGCCGGTGGCCGCCGAGAATCCGGCACCGATCAAGAAGAAGGCGCTGCGTCCGGCGCGCTGCGTCCAGTTGTCCGCGGGCAGCAGCATGAGCAGGAAGAACACCACGACGGCGAATACGCCGAGGGTCCGCAACTGCCGTGCCAGGTAGGCATTCGCGCCTTCCTGCACGGCCGCCGCGATCTTCTTCATACTGTCGGTTCCCTGGCCGGCCGCGAGCACTTGGCGAACCAGCACCGCCGCGACAGCCAGCGCCGCCAGGGCGACCACGGCGATCACCAGCACGATGCCGCGATTGCCTGCCGTCAGCGAGGGCCCGGCCAGAAAAGAGGGGGTGTCAAGCAACTGAGGGGTGTAAGGCCCCGCCATTCGTCCTCCTTGACGTTTGGCACATGGGCGCGCGGAAGCACGCTCAGGCGTCCTGAGCAAGATGTGGACGGATTGTAGGGAGCCGCCGTTGATCAAAACAGGGCGCGTCAAAGGGAATTCGCCGGTAGCTGCGAAGATCAAAAGGTTGGCGGCACACGGAATTCGCCCGGACGAAGGAAAGGCGCGAATTGGCTGACCGCGGCCCGATGATCTCGATGTCGTACTGATCGTCAATTGCCCGCGCATTGATCGCCGCTGCTCAAAGGGGGCGGTCCCGGCACCCGGGCCGGTTGTGGCGTGCGGGACGCTGGTGAGAATTGAGCCGCTCGGCCGCGGCCGATCGGGTGACCCGGGGCGCGCGGGTCACCCCCTGACGCGCGCCGAAGGACGGTGATAGGCCGTCAGATCGAGTCCGGATCGCAACGCATGGGCGGGCGGGTGGCGTGACCGGGGGCAGGCGGGTCGAGGTCCGCCGGGGTGTTGCGTGGGCGTTCGCCGGCGGGGTGGGGCGCTCACGCGGTCGTCAGCGGGCCCGGGCAGGTGCGCCGGGACCGGGGCTGGGGCTGGGGCCGGGGGCCGGGGCTGGGGCTGGGATCGGGGCCGGGACCGTAGGGCGGCTTGCGCGGGCGTACTGGCGCGTCAGCGGCGATGCGCGAGGGACGGCGTGCACGGGCGTGTACCGGTGCGGCCGCGGTGACGTGAGGGGCGGGGCGCACGGGCGTGTACCGGCACGTCCGCGGTAATGCGAGGGGCCGTCTTCGGCGATCCCGGGGTCGGCATGCGGTGATCACGTGGTTCGGCGTCGGTGACGGCGAACCGTCGGGCCTGCCGAGGCCGTCGGCACCAGATACGGGGGCCGACAGGCGCGCTCTCGTACGTCTGGCGCGCTCTCGTACGTCTGGCACGCACGCATACGGCTCGCGCGCACGCATACGGCTCGCGCGCACGGCGCCCAGGCCGGCGCCCTCTCGCGCTCAGACCTGCGCTCCCGCGCTAAGGCAGGACGGCGGCCGTCGTCGTGGGCCAGCTCATGCGGATCATCCCGCCGTCCTCGCCGGAGGTCACCTCGACGTCATCGACCAGCCCGCTGATCACGGCGAGGCCCATCTCGTCCTCGCCCTCGGCGTCGCTCTCCGCGACGCTCTCGGCCTCGTCGGAGCCCCGCGCACCGGCCGCCCCGGAGCCGCCGGACACCCCGTCGCCCACCTCGATCGAGAACTTCTTCTCGTCCTCGATCAGCAGCACCCGCACCGGCGCCGAGATGTCATGGCTCTCATGCAGCCCAACGGCCCGGCTGCAGGCCTCACCGACGGCGAGCCGCACCTCGTCCAGCACGGCCTCGTCCACCCCGGCGCGCCGGGCCACGGCAGCTGCGACCAGTCGCGCGGTACGGACATGCTCGGGAAGGGCGCTGAAGCGAAGTTCGACGGTGGCCATGCCATCCCCCTCGATATGCGGGCGTGCGGCGCAGGGGGCCGGACACCGGGTCCGGTACCCCCCACTACTTCCTCCCCCGCGCCGGCTGGCGCGGGGGTACCGGCAAGCCGTCAGTCAGTGGCTGCGACGGCTTCGTCCACCGAGGTGTGAATCGGGAACACCTTGGTCAGGCCGGTAATACGGAAGATCTTGAGAATGCGCTCCTGGTTGCAGACCAGGCGCAGCGAGCCCTCATGGGCACGCACCCGCTTGAGCCCGCCGACCAGCACGCCGAGCCCAGTGGAGTCCAGGAAGTCGACACGTTCCATGTCCACCACGAGGTGGTAGCTTCCGTCGTTCACAAGCTCGACCAGCTGCTCCCGCAGCTTGGGCGCGGTGTATACATCAATCTCGCCACCGACCTCGACGACCGTACGGTCGCCAACGGTCCGGGTCGACAGGGACAGGTCCACGGATCCTCCAGCACCTTGCTATCGAGCGGTCGCCCCCCTGGGGCCTCCCCACCGAAGGTAGGGGCGGATCTGGCAGCCGCGATGGCATTCAATCACTTACCAGTAGGCGTGCACGACGCCCTTTGAGCATTGTCCGTCACTCCGGTGACACACTCGGTGCCGATGGCCTCCAATCGACTCCCGCCGGATGCGGGCGCGCGTCCTTCCCCAGGCATGATTCTCGAACGTCTCGCCCGGGGCGCGACCCGCGCTGCGCGCATCACTCATACGGAGCACTTGCCCCCGCGCATCGGCAGCCATGCCGACTGGCCGGAACAGATCCGACCGGAAGTGCTCGACGCCATCCGTTCGGCCGGAATCGATCGACCCTGGGCCCACCAGGCACGGACATCCGAACACGCACTGCGCGGCGAGTCGGTCGTCGTCGCCACCGGCACCGCCTCGGGCAAGTCCCTGGCATATCTCGCACCGGTCCTCTCCGCGCTCCTGGACGGCTCCGAGGCCCCGAACGGGCGGGGAGCCACAGCCCTGTATCTGGCCCCCACCAAGGCGCTGGCGGCCGACCAGCGGCGCGCCGTACGCGAGCTGGCCGCCCGGCTGGGCACCGCCGTCCGGCCCGCGGTCTACGACGGTGACACCCCCGTCGAGGAACGCGAATGGGTCCGCCAGTACGCCAACTACGTCCTGACCAACCCCGACATGCTGCACCGCGGCATCCTGCCGTCGCACCCCCGCTGGTCCTCCTTCCTGCGGGCGCTGCGCTATGTCGTCATCGATGAATGCCACAGCTACCGGGGTGTCTTCGGCTCCCATGTCGCGCAGGTCGTCCGCCGGCTGCGCCGCGTCTGCGCCCGCTACGGCTCCGAGCCGGTCTTCCTGCTCGCCTCCGCCACGGCCGCCGAACCGGCCCAGGCCGCGACCCGGCTCACCGGACTGCCCGTGGTGGAGATCACTGAGGACACCTCGCCGCGCGGCGAGTTGGTCTTCGCGCTGTGGGAGCCGCCGCTGACCGAGCTGCACGGCGAACAGGGCGCGCCGGTCCGCCGTACCGCCACCGCCGAGACCGCGGACCTGCTCACCGACCTCGCCGTCCAGGGCGTACGCACCGTCGCCTTCGTGCGCTCCCGGCGCGGCGCCGAGCTGATCGCTCTGATCGCCCAGGAACGGCTCGCGGAGGTCGACCGCTCGCTGCCCGGGCGGGTCGCCGCCTATCGGGGCGGCTATCTGCCCGAGGAGCGCCGCGCCCTGGAACGCGCCCTGCACAGCGGGGATCTCCTCGGCCTGGCCGCCACCACCGCGCTCGAACTGGGCGTGGACGTCTCCGGCCTCGACGCCGTGGTCATCGCCGGCTATCCGGGCACCCGCGCGTCCCTGTGGCAGCAGGCGGGGCGCGCCGGGCGCGCCGGGCAGGGCGCGCTCGCCGTGCTCGTGGCCCGCGACGATCCGCTGGACACGTATCTCGTCCACCACCCCGAAGCCCTCTTCGACCAGCCCGTCGAGTCGACCGTGCTCGACCCCGACAACCCCTACGTGCTCGCCCCGCACCTGTGCGCGGCCGCGTCCGAACGCCCCCTCACCGAAGCCGACTTCCCGCTCTTCGGACCCGCGGCCGCCGGGCTGATGCCGCAGCTGGAGGCCGCGGGCCTGCTGCGCCGGCGCGCCACGGCCTGGCACTGGACGCGCCGCGAGCGGGCCGCCGACCTCACCGACATCCGCGGCCAGGGCGGCTCGCCGGTCCAGGTCGTGGAGGCCGGCACCGGGCGGCTGCTGGGCACCGTCGACGCCGCCGCCGCGCACACCACCGTCCACGACGGTGCGGTCCACCTCCACCAGGGCCGCACCTATGTGGTCCAGCGCCTCGACCTGGACGACGACGTCGCCCTCGTCGAAGAGGCCAGCCCGCCCTACTCGACGACCGCCCGCGACACCACCGCCATCTCCATCCTGGAGACCGACACCGAGATCCCCTGGGGGGACGCCCGGCTCTGCTTCGGCTCCGTCGAGGTCACCAACCAGGTCGTCTCCTTCCTGCGCCGCAAGCTCATCACCGGGGAGGTGCTGGGCGAGACCAAGCTCGATCTGCCGCCCCGTACGTTGCGCACCCGCGCGGTGTGGTGGACCGTCACCGAGGACCAACTCGACGCCGCCCGCGTCAATCCCGAGCAGCTGGGCGGCGCGCTGCACGCCGCGGAGCACGCCTCCATCGGCCTGCTGCCGCTCTTCGCCACCTGCGACCGCTGGGACATCGGCGGCGTCTCGGTCCCCCTGCACCCGGACACCCTGCTGCCGACCGTCTTCGTCTACGACGGCCACCCCGGCGGTGCCGGCTTCGCCGAACGTGCCTTCCACACGGCCGCCGACTGGCTCGCCGCCACCCGCACCGCCATCGCGTCCTGCGAATGCGAGGCGGGCTGCCCGTCTTGCATCCAGTCCCCCAAATGCGGCAACGGCAACGACCCGCTCCACAAGCGGGGAGCGATCCGCCTGCTGGCAGAGCTGCTGCGAGGAGCGCCGGAGGGGCCCCGACCCGGGGCGTAGCGGTCTCACGGCGGCTTCCGTGACGGGCCGGTGGTGGCTCCTGCCCGATGGCCGCACTCTGCCCGGCCCGGCCCCGGCTCCCGCCGGATCTCCACGCCCCAGCCGCCCCGCCGATCCCGCGGGCGCCGACCCGGGCCCCACCGGACCGGCGCGCGCCCGCACCCGCGAGGTGAACGGACGGCCCCCCGCCTCGACCGACACATCCGCGATCGCCCCCGCCATCGAGCACCGCACCAGACGAGTGCGCTGGGCGTCCGCCACCCGGCCCGCCGCCGCACACGCCCTGGCCGGCCCCTGGAGGGCGCGATCCGCCGCGGCCAGCGCCGCCAGATCCGCGGCTCCCCCCGCGCGATGTCGTGCCGTGACGGCCTGCCCCACGGCGAGCAGGGCCAGGAAGACGGCGCACAGCGCAGCGGCCGCGAAGACCGTCCAGACCGTCGCCGAGCCCTCATCACCGCACCGTTTCCTCCGCAAGAGCCACCGCCTCCCCTGTGACCTGGGCCGTCAGCCGCCCCGCACCGGGCAGCCCGGCCTCGACCCGTACGCGCACCAGGTCGCCCTCCCTCGCCAGCGCGACCCGCGCACCCCGCGGAGCGGCGCCCCGTGCTGCCGCGATCACCGCCGCCCGGGGTTCCGACCGCGCCGCCGCCCGCGCCCCGGCCCGGGCCGCGTCCACACACTCGATACGGGCGCAGACCGCCATCAGTCCCCAGATCAGCGCCGCCACGATCGTCACCAGAACCGGCATGACCACGGCCGTCTCCGCCGTCACGAATCCGGCGTCGCGCGAGGCCCTCGGGGCGCCGCGGGCCCCAGGGCCCATGCCCGTGCCCCTGCCCCCGCCCCTGCTGTCAGAACTGGGCATGGAGCGCCCGCTCGAACAGCGACCGCAGTGCCGCCTGGACGGTGTCACTCGTCGCGATCTTGTAGAACACCGTCGCCAGGGCTGCCGCCGCGAGCGTTCCCACGGCGTACTCCGCCGTGACCATCCCCCGGTCGTCGGCCGCCACCGAGCGCAGCCGCGTCCACCACCGTCGAAACATTCCATCCCCCGCTCCCCGGCGCTCGGCCGGTCGTTGAACTTGCTTCATCCAGAGACCAGTCAGGTCTCGAGACCAGTCAGGTACTGAGATCGGTCAGGTACCGAGTTCAGCCGGACAGGTAACGAGATCAGCCGCCTCCCAAGAGGCCGGCTGCCAGGCCGATCAGTACCGGCGCCACCCCGAGCACCAGGAACGCCGGCAGAAAGCACGCCGCCAGCGGAAGGGTGACGAGCACCCCGGCCCGCCGGGCCCGCGCGGTGGCCGCCCTGGCCTGCTCCGCACGGAGTTCGGTGGCGATCCGCGATACCGACTCGACGGCCGGCACCCCCGATATCCCGGCGCGCTCCATGCAGCGCGCCAGCCCCTCGGCTCCGGGAAGGGCAGCCAGCCGCGGCCAGACGACGGCCGGTTCGCCGCCCAGGCGCAGTTCCGCCGCCACCTGACGCAGCCGCTCGGCTACGGGCCCGTGGAGCGAACGGCCCACGGCCTCGGCCGACTCCCGCGGGCCGGCCCCCGCCGCGAGGCAGGCCGCCAGCAGATCGCCGGCCGGCCCCAGCTCCGTACGTACGGCCGCGGCCGCCAACCTCGCCTCCTCCGTGCTCCGTTGGCCCGCCAGCCAGCGATATGCTCCGATGCCCACGGCGAGCCCTGCCGCGGCACCAGGGACACCGCCGACGACGATGGCCACGAAACCGGCCGCCCCCAGCGGCCCGGCCCACGCCCTCGGTCCCCTCACGGGCCCCCGACCGCCGTTCCGTCCTCCGCCCCGAAGTCCGGTCCGACCTCCCGTCCGTCGAGCCCCGTCGCGGCCCGGCCCGCCACCCCACAGCGCCGTCGCCCGTCTGCGCGCGGCTCGTGTGCGGTGCACTGCCCGCAACAGCGCCATGACGCACAGCAGCGCCATCACGGCCGCGACCGTCATCCCCACCCTGTGGACAACTTCCGCGCTCACGACGCCGCCCTCCTCACTGCGGTGCCTTCCGCGTCCGCGACGATCCGGGCGGTCCAGGCCACGCCGCCCCACTCCAGAAGCCCGCCGGCCGCCAGGCAGCCCCAGCCGGCCGGGGTGTGCAGCAGCACCCGCAGTGGGTCGGCACCCAGTGCGCCGCCCATCAGGAGTCCGCCTGCCGGGAGCAGCGCGAGCATCAGCGCCGTGGTGCGCGGCCCCGCCAACTGGGCACGTAGCTCTTCGCGTTGATCCCGCTGGGCGCGCAGCCCGGCCGCGATCCGCTCCAGCCCGGAGGCCAGCCCGGCACCGCCCTCCACCGCCACCTGCCAGCACGCCGCCATGCCGGTCAGCCCCTCGGCTCCGGAGGCTCGCGCCGCGGCACGCAGCGCCTGGGGGACGTCCCCGCCGTAACGGGCGGCGGCCACCACCGCCGAGCCCGCGTCCCCGAGACCCGGCACCCCCGCGGCGAGCAGGGCCTGGGCCGGCTGCCGTCCGGCCCGCAGCTCACCCGCCACCGCCGCGCACAGCCCGATCACCTGAGCGGCCCGCCGGTCCCGCGCCCGCTCCGCGCCACGGGCGGCCAGCCCGCGCCGGACGAGGAACATGGCCACCGGCGCGGCGAGCACCGGCAGCGGGGACCCGCCCAGCACGCCCAGCACCAACCCGGCCGGCAGGCACCAGACCTCCCACCCGATGTCCCCCCAGCGACCGACGCTCCACCGTCTGCCCGCGTCCCCCTCGGTCACCCGCCCCGCGCACCACTTCCGCAGCCCTTCGCCCCGAAGCCGGGCCTGCCACCGCCCTGCCGGGCCGACCTCCCCGCCGCCTCCGAACAGGGCCCGGGCCCGCCGCCGTACGTCACCCCGCCGTCCGGCGGCGGCCGCCTGGAGCGCGGCTCCCGCGATGAGCACCGCGACCACGAGCGCCACCCCGGTCCCGTTCATCGCCCCTCACCCCCGCCCCGCTCGCACAACCGCATCAACCGCCCCCAGCCACGCATGTGCTGAAAGCCGCTCGGGCCCCAGACCGCGGCCGGTACGGTCACCACGAAGCCGTCGCGGTCCCGCTCCAGGACATGGAGCTCGGCGATTCGGCGCCGGCCGGTCCGATCGCGCACCAGATGCAGCACGACCGAGAGCGCGGCCGCCAGTTGGCTGTGCAGCGCGGCACGGTCGAGCCCCGCGGCCGAGCCGAGGGCCTCCAGCCGGGCCGGGACGTCGCAGGCTGCGTTGGCGTGGACCGTGCCGCAGCCCCCCTCATGCCCCGTGTTGAGCGCGGCCAGCAGGTCCGTGACTTCGGCGCCGCGCACCTCGCCGACCACCAGCCGGTCCGGCCGCATCCGCAGCGCCTGCCGAACGAGGTCCCTCAGCGCCACCCGGCCGACACCCTCCTGGTTGGCCGGGCGGGTCTCCAGCCGCACCACATGGGGGTGGTCCGGCCGCAGCTCCGCGGAGTCCTCGGCCAGGACGATCCGCTCGGCCGGGCCGACCAGGCCGAGCAGCGTGCTGAGGAGTGTGGTCTTGCCGGAGCCGGTGCCCCCGCTGACGAGGAACGACAGCCGGGCCGTCAGCATCGCCCGCAGCAGCCGTTCGCCGCCCGGCGGGACCGTCCCCGCCGCGACCAGCTCCGCGAGTCCGAAAGCACGCGGCCGCAGCACCCGAAGGGACAGACAGGTCCCGGCCACCGCCACCGGGGGCAACACGGCATGCAGCCGGGTGCCGTCCGGGAGCCGGGCGTCCACCCAGGGGCGGGCGTCGTCCAGGCGCCGGCCGGCCACCGCCGCCAGCCGCTGGGCGAGCCTGCGTACCTCCGCCTCGTCCCGGAAGCGGACATCCGTACGCTCCAGCCCCGTGCCGCGGTCCACCCAGACCTCGTCCGGCGCGGAGACCAGGACGTCCGTCACCTCGGGCGCGGCCAGCAGCGGCTCCAGTGGCCCGCTGCCCACCATCTCGGACCGTAACGCGGCCACCACGCCCAGCACTTCGGCGTCCCCCAGGAGCCGCCCCTCCGCGCGCAGCGCCACCGCCACCCGAGCCGGTGTCGGCTCCGCCCCCGCCTCGGCGAGCCGCCGGCGCACGACATCCAGCAGGTCCTGCCCCGGTCCCGCCCTCATGCCCGGCCTCCGCCCCGGCCGCCCGCCCGGACCACGCCGGCGTCCATCGCGACCGGCGGCCCCGAGCCGGCCCATGCAACCGGACCACGCCCCGGTCCCCGCCCTGCTGCGGGCTCCGAACCCGGACTCAGCCCCAGCCGCGAGTCCGGCACCGGTCCCGAACCGGCTCCCGGCTCCACTCCTCGCCCCACTCCCGGCCCCTCGCTCGGTCCCGCATCGGGAGCCGGGCCGGCCTGCGGCCCCAGCCATTGGGCTTGCCCTTGCGCCACGCCCGGACCAGGCCCCTCCCCTGTCTCGTCGTCCCCACTCGCCACCATCCGCCGCCAGAACGCCGCGCAGAACCGCGCCAACGGCTCCCGCACCCGTGCCCCCGGCGGTACGCCACGCGCCAGGTCCGCCAGCAGCCCCTGCTCCCAAGGAAGTTCACCGGCCAAGGGCAGGTCCATGAGGCGGGCGATCTCGCTCGGAGACAGGCCGTGACCGTGGCGTTCAGGGGTACCGCGGGCCACTACGCGGAGGTCATCCAGCTGCTGCACCCCGGAGGCCACCCGCTGGGCCGCCGCGACCGCGCGCAGCTCCGTAGGGACGAGTAGCAGCCCCATGTCCACCTGGGCCAGGGCCTCCGCCGTCGCCTCGTCGACGCGGCGGGGCAGGTCCACGACCACGACCCCGCCCCGTCGGCGCGCCGCCGCCATGACCGCACGCATCGCCGCCGGCGGAATGACGACGTCGGGCCCCCGGTCCCAGCTGAGGACCCGCAGGGAGTGCAGGTACGGCAGCGATTCGGCCAGGGCACCGCAGGCCACCCGGCCGCGCGACTCGGCGAACGCCGGCCAGCGCAGGCCCTTTTCCTTCTCGCCGCCCAGCAGGACGTCCAGTCCGCCGCCCAGCGGGTCGCCGTCGACGAGCATCGTGCGCCGGCCCGTCCGGGCGGCGGTGACGGCCAGCGCGCCGGCCAGGGTGCTCGCGCCGGCACCGCCGCGACCGCCGATGACACCGACCGTCAGAGCCGGCGGGCCCACGCCCTCGACGGCGTCGGCGATGCGGTCGACCAGCCAGCGCTCGCCGTCAGGCAGGGCAAGGACGCGCTCCGCCCCGATGGCGACGGCCCTGCGCCAGGTCTCCTGGTCGTCGGTGTCCCGGCTCGTCAGGACGACGCCTGCCCGGCGGCCGGCCCCGTACAGACGGCTGGCGCAGTCCTCACCGACGATCACCAGTGGCGCCGCCTCCCAGCCCCCTTTGCGGGCCGGCAGCCCATGTGCCACTTCGGGCAGCGCGCCCGCCGCGGCACACAGCCGCAGCAGATCGTCCAGGAGCCGTTCGTCCTCAGTGATGATCAGCGGTCCGATCCGCTCCTCGCCGGTGCGGTCCGGGCGCTCCGATGGCGTGGTTCCGGCCACGTTCCGTCCCCCTATCGCTACGCAACTCACACATCCGCGAACTCGCGGACTTTTACGATGCGGCGATCAGGAAATCCGAGTGGATCTTGAACCAAATCTGTGGACAACTCAGCGGCTGTGGATATACCCGTCACCTATTCCAGCGACGAAGGGCGACTTCTGGGGCTCAAGAGAGCCCCACGATGGGCTCGGGAGGGGGTTCCTCAGAGCAGTGCGTTGACTACAGCGGGTAACGGGAGCGAGGCGGACCAGCCGTCGACGCCGTACAGGCGGAGTGAGTGGCGGATCCTCGTCCGGCGGCGGAAAATGCGTCCGGACATGCGACGACCCCCGCCGGGGGGGAGAGCGGGGGTCGTCCCCACGGCCGACTCGGGGGGGGAGGAGCCGGACCGGGTTAGCACGGTCGCGAACGATCCGTGACTTCCATGGTGTACCCGAGAGCCTTCTCAGGCAAACCCACGCGCCACACCTTACGCCGAATGGTGGGAGCCTATGCTCACCCCGTGGAAAACCACTCCGTGCCTCACTCGACTCCCCGTACTGCTGCGTTCTTCGACTTGGACAAGACCGTCATTGCAAAGTCGAGCACGCTGACCTTCAGCAAGTCGTTCTACCAAGGCGGCCTGATCAATCGGCGGGCCGTACTGCGCACTGCGTACGCCCAGTTCGTGTTCCTTGCGGGCGGCGCCGACCACGATCAGATGGAGCGGATGCGTGAATATCTCTCCTCGCTGTGCCGCGGCTGGGATGTGGCCCAGGTCCGCGAGATCGTCGCCGAGACCCTGCATGATCTGATCGACCCGATCATTTACGACGAGGCGGCCTCACTGATCGAAGAGCATCACGCCGCCGGACGCGATGTCGTCATCGTCTCGACTTCCGGCGCCGAGGTCGTCGAACCGATCGGTGAACTCCTGGGCGCCGACCGGGTCGTGGCCACCCGTATGGTCGTCGGCGAGGACGGCCGCTTCACCGGCGAGGTGGAGTATTACGCCTACGGTCCGACCAAGGCCGAAGCCGTCCGGGAACTCGCCGCATCCGAGGGCTACGACTTGGAGCGCTGCTATGCCTACAGCGATTCGGCCACCGACGTGCCGATGCTTTCGGCGGTCGGACACCCCTGCGCGGTCAATCCGGACCGGGCGCTGCGCCGGGAGGCGGTCGCGCGCGGCTGGCCGGTCCTGACCTTCAGCCGCCCGGTCCCGCTCAAGCAGCGGCTGCCGGCGCTGTCGATGCCCTCGCGGCCGGTTCTCGCCGCCGTGGCGGCGGCCGGCGCGGCCATGGCGACCGCGACACTGGTCTGGTACGCGAGCCGGCGGAAAACCACAAAGTTGCGCTTCCGTTTTGACCGAAGCAGTGCCGCCCGTAATGCCCGTGTTTGAAGGTGAACGTAAAGTTCTGCGGTCTGGGCTTCCCCTCGCCCGGCACGAGTAGTACAAAGGACTTAACGGCCCGCGAGACCAAGGACATCCGAGAGGAACACCTTTAACGCAGCAAGTGGCCCACGGACCGATGCATGAAAGTCGGGCACCCACGCGACGCCGACCCGTCGATTACGGGCCAGCCGCACCAGGTAACCGGACGAAGATTCCGACCTGATGGGCAAATTTCGTGCACGCATGGTAACCCGGCAGACATGCCAGCGGCGGTACCACCGATTGGTACCGCCGCAACCCTGTTCAGGGACGAATTGAAGCAATGGTTCCGGATTCCCCGGGCGGTTTCGAAGCCCTCACCTCGTCGCCACTTATGCCACCCTTATGCCGCGCCGCGCTGCAGCGCCTCACAGACCGCGGTGCTCTCCCGAACGCCGAGTTCCACCGCGCGCCCACAGTGCGCGATCCACGCCGCGACGCCCTCCGGGGTGCCCGAGACATAGCCCTCGAGGGCGGCGACATATGCCGCTCGCCCCAACTCGGCATGCCCGACCTCGGCAGGACAGATCGACTTGGGGTCCAGTCCGCTGCCGATCAGCACGATCCGCTCCGCGGCCCGCGCGACCAGCCCGTTGTGCGACGCGAAGGGCCGCAACGCGAGCAGCTCGCCGTGCACCACCGCCGCGACCACCAGGGCCGGCGCCTCGGTACCCGCGAGCAGCAGCCGCGACAGCCCGTCCAGGCGCCCTGCGACCTCGTCCGCATCCGGGAGCGCCAGCTCGACGAGCGGTTCGTTCACCGGCTCGCCGGCCAACCGGGGCCGTCCCACGGTCTCGTCCGGCGACTCTCCGCCGGCCGCCACCAGATGGAGCCGCGCCAGGACGCGCAGCGGCGACTGCCGCCACACGCTCAGCAGCTGCCCTGCCTCCGCGGTCAGCCGCAGCGCCGCGCCAACGGTCCGCGGCTCGCCCGCGACGCCGAAGTCGGTACGGCGCCGGACCTCTTCGAGCGCCCAGTCGGCTCCCGACAGCGCCGCGGAACCGCGCGCTCCGCGCAGCGCCGCCTCAGAGGTGACCTCATTGCTCCGGCGCCGCATGATCCGGTGGCCGTAGACCCGGTCGACGCCCTTGCGCACGGAGTCCACGGAGTCGGCGACTCCCGGGAGCGAGGCCAGGGTCACAAGCGGATCGTCGCTCGCTTTGGGGGGTACGGGGGAGGTCCCCCGGGAGATTCCAGCCATGGGTACGACCCTACGCACCACTGGGCCGGACCCCTCGAAGGAGTGGTCTTCTTCACGCGGACCCCTCACTCAGAGGCAGAGCGAGATTACCCTTGGTGAACATGAAGATCGCTTTCGTAGGCAAGGGCGGCAGCGGCAAGACCACCCTGTCCTCCCTGTTCATCCGGCATCTCGCCGCGTCCCGGATCCCCGTGATCGCGGTGGACGCCGATATCAACCAGCACCTGGGGGCCGCCCTCGGCCTCGATGAGGCAAAGGCCGCCGCGCTCCCCGCGATGGGTGCCCATCTGCCGCTGATCAAGGACTACTTGCGCGGCGGCAACCCACGGATCCCGTCCGCCGCCTCCATGATCAAGACCACCCCGCCCGGAGAGGGCTCACGACTGCTGCGGGTCGTCGAGGACAACCCCGTCTACGACGCCTGCGCGCGCACGGTGGAGCTCGACGGCACCGCGGTGCGGCTGATGGCGACGGGCCCGTTCACCGAGTCCGATCTGGGCGTGGCCTGCTACCACTCCAAGGTCGGTGCGGTCGAACTGTGCCTGAACCACCTTGTCGACGGCCGGGCGGAGTATGTCGTCGTCGATATGACGGCCGGCTCCGACTCCTTCGCCTCCGGGATGTTCACCCGCTTCGACATGACCTTCCTGGTTGCCGAGCCGACCCGTAAGGGCGTCGCCGTCTACCGCCAGTACAAGGAGTACGCGCAGGATTTCGGCGTCCCCCTCAAGGTCGTCGGCAACAAGGTGCAGAGCCCCGACGACCTGACGTTCCTGCGCGAGGAAGTGGGCGACGACCTGCTGGTGACGGTCGGGCACTCCGAGTGGGTGCGCGCCATGGAGAAGGGCCGGCCGGCCCGCTTCGCCTACCTGGAGCAGGCCAACCGCCGCGCCCTGGAGGTGCTGCACGACACGGCCGACGCGGCCTACGGGCGACGCGACTGGGAGCGCTACACGCGCCAGATGGTGCACTTCCATCTGAAGAACGCGGAGAGCTGGGGCAATGCGAAGACCGGCGTCGACCTGGCGGCCCAGGTCGACCCGGCGTTCGTGCTCCACGAAGGCGCGGCCACCCCACAGCCCGCCTGACCTGCCAGGCCGCGCGAGCCGGGCGGCCTGGTCCGCGGCCCGCCGGCCGAGCCGCCCCTCGCCGCCGCGGCAGGTCCCGTCACTCCTGGCACCCCTCGCCGCCGCCTCATTGCCGCGGCCGAACTCAGCCGATGCGACCGCCCTGCGGCCGTGTCATTTCCGGCGCCGCGAGCACTTTTCCGAGTGGCCGATCGAAATAGCCACCCGGGCTTTCACGCGCCAGGGACAGGAATGGCACGGGCAAGCCGAAAGAACTCGCTTTCACCCGATAGATGGACAGATTGGGGCGAATGCGCGCAAAAGCTTCTCACTACCTTTACCCGTCATTACGATCCATTTACCGATGCTTGAGGGTCGCCGGACCGTCCCCCATCACGACGACCGCCGGCCGGCTCACGTCCCGCCGCAGTACACCGCCGCCCCACGCTCGCGCCCCGCGCGACCGCGTCGCCCCGGAGGAGACGGGAATGTCGCAGATGGAGAAGTTGCCGCCGCAGCCGCCGCACACACCGCACCGCTCCGAGATCCCTCCCGAGCCCCGTACGCGCCCCGAGGAACCCCCTGCGCGAAAGGCCGGCCGGGCCACCTGCCGCCGGGACCTGTCCGCCTCGATCGTCGTCTTCCTGCTCGCCGTACCGCTGTCGCTGGGCATCGCACTGGCCACCGGCGCCCCGCTCCAGGCCGGACTGGTCGCGGCGGCCGTCGGCGGTATCGTCGCCGGGCTGCTCGGCGGCACTCCTCTCCAGGTGAGCGGCGCGGCCACCGGCCTTCTGGTGGTCACCGCCGACCTCGTCCAGCGCTTCGGCTGGCGCGCCACCTGCGCCATCACGGTCCTGGCCGGCCTCAGCCAACTCGCCCTGGGCGCACTGCGCGTGGCCCGTGCGACGCTGGCCATCAGCCCGGCCATCGTGCACGGCATGCTGGCCGGTATCGGGGTCACCATCGCCATCGGCCAGCTCCATGTGGTGCTCGGCGGCAGCCCCGACAGCTCGGCGCTCGACAACGCCGCCGCGCTGCCCGGACAGTTGGCGCATCCGCACACCGCCGCGCTGCTGATCGGCGCCATCACCGTCACCGTACTGATCGGCTGGGCCCGGCTGCCGGGCCGCGCCGGGCGCTGGGCGCGGGTGCTGCCGGCTCCGCTGGCCGCCGTGCTCGCCGCGACGGCCGCCAGCGCCGGGATGGCGGTACCGCGTGTGGAGCTGCCGTCCTGGCGGCTGCCCGAGCCGCCCGCCCTCCCGGAGGCGTCCGTTCCGGCCCTCGTGGCCGCGGTGCTGACCGTCACCCTCGTCGCCAGCATGGAGTCGCTGCTGTCGGCGGCGGCGGTGGACCGGCTGGCGGCCGAGCGGCCGGGCGCCCCCACGGGCCGAGCGCAGCTCAACCGCGAGCTGGCCGGCCAGGGCGTGGCCAATGTCGCCTCCGGGCTGCTGGGCGGGCTGCCGATCTCCGGCGGTGCGATCCGCGGCTCGGCCAACGTACGGGCCGGGGCCGCCACCCGCTGGGCCACCGTGCTGCACGGCGTATGGGTACTGCTGTGCGCGGGCCTGCTGGCCGGGGTGCTGGAGCTGATCCCGCTGGCCGCGCTCGCCGCGCTGGTGATGGCCGTCGGCGTACGGATGGTGAGCTTCGCGCACATCCGGCATGTGCAGCGGCACCGCGAATTCCCGGTGTACGCGGGCACCTTGGGCGGGGTCGTCCTCTTCGGGGTCCTCCAGGGCGTGGCGGCCGGCATCGCGGTCGCGGCCTTCCTGGCGCTGCGCCGGCTGACCCACACCCGGGTCACCGTCACTCAGGAGGACGAGGCCTACCGGGTGCGCATCAGCGGCCAGCTGACGTTCCTGGCGGTGCCGCGGCTGACCCGGGCACTGGCGCTGGTGCCGGCGCACACCGAGGTCGTCGTCGAGCTGTACGGCTCGTTCATGGACCACGCCGCCTACGAGGCCCTGCAGTCCTGGTGCGCCACCCATCAGGCGCACGGCGGCTGGGTGACGCTGGGCGGCCGTGGGGGCCGTCCGCTCGCCGAGCCGGCCGGCGGGCACTCGTGCCGGCCGTGGACGCCGTGGCGCAACCACCACTGCACCCGGCCCGCCCCGCACCAGGCGGCGGCCCCGGAGAGCAGCGGCAGCCAACTGCTGGGCGGGGTCAGCGCGTTCCAGCGCCACACCGCCCCGCTCGTGCGCGAGGAGCTGGCGCGGCTCGCCCGCGACGGCCAGCGGCCCACCCAGCTGTTTCTGACCTGCGCGGACTCCCGGCTCGTCACGAGCATGATCACCTCCAGTGGTCCGGGTGACCTGTTCACCGTGCGCAACGTCGGCAACCTGATGCCGCCACCCGGCTCGGAGGCCTCCTGCGACTCCGTGGGAGCGGCGATCGAGTACGCGGTGGAGGTGCTGCGGGTCGGCTCGATCACGGTGTGCGGGCATTCGGGGTGCGGCGCCATGGGGGCGCTGCTGAGCACCGCGGCACCGGACGGGACCGAGCCGACCCCGCTCGCCCGCTGGCTGCGCCACGGCCGCCCGAGCCTGGCCCGGATGCAGCGCATCGGGCGGCTGGGACGGGGCGAAGTCGCGCTGGCCGGACGGCCGGTGGCCGATGACCAGGAGCGGCTGGCGCTCGTCAACGTCATGCAGCAGCTCGACCATCTCAGGGCGCACGCCTGTGTGGCCCGCCGGGTGGCCGAGGGCACCCTCGCCCTGCACGGCATGTACTTCGACGTCGGCGCGGCCCAGGCGTATGTGCTCGACGAGGCCACCGGGCGGTTCTGCGCGGTCCGCGGCGAGGCGGCGCCGGTCGGCGTCTGACCTGCACAATGGCCGTCCGACGGTCGCGAAACAGACGATCAGTCAACAGGTCTACACCAATAATTGTCCACAGCCCTTGTCAGGGTCCACCGCGGGCTGATGAGCTATGGCCTGGGACACATCGGACGCCCTGGGAATGGGAGATGTCGTGAGCAACGAAAGCCTGGCCAATCTGCTCAAGGAGGAGCGGCGGTTCGCGCCACCCTCGGATCTGGCCGCGCATGCCAACGTCACGGCCGCCGCGTACGAACAGGCCGCGGCGGACCGGCTGGGCTTCTGGGCAGAACAGGCCCGGCGACTGTCCTGGGAGACCGCACCCACTCAGACCCTCGACTGGTCCAACGCGCCCTTCGCGAAGTGGTTCGCCGACGGCAAACTCAATGTCGCCTACAACTGCGTGGACCGGCACGTGGAGAACGGCCTGGGCGACCGGGTCGCCATCCACTTCGAGGGCGAGCCGGGCGACAGCCGCGCGATCACCTACGCCGAGCTGCAGCGAGAGGTCTCCAAGGCCGCCCATGCGCTGATCGAGCTGGGCGTGCGGGCCGGCGACCGGGTCGCCATCTACATGCCGATGATCCCGGAGACGGTCATCGCCATGCTGGCCTGCGCCCGCCTGGGCGCTCCGCACTCGGTGGTCTTCGGCGGCTTCTCCGCGGACGCGCTGGCGACGCGGATCATCGACGCCGACGCCCGCGTGGTGATCACCGCCGACGGCGGCTACCGCCGCGGAAAGCCCTCCGCCCTCAAGCCGGCCGTCGACGACGCGCTGGCCAAGCCCGGCACGGAGAACGTCCGCAGCGTGCTCGTCGTACGCCGCACCGGCCAGGAGGACGTCGCCTGGCACGAGGGCCGGGACGTGTGGTGGCACGAGATCGTCGAGCGGCAGAGCGAGACGCACACGCCCGAGGCCTTCGACGCCGAGCACCCGCTGTTCATCCTCTACACCTCCGGGACGACGGGTAAGCCCAAGGGCATCCTGCACACCACCGGCGGCTACCTCACCCAGGTGTCGTACACCCACCACGCGGTCTTCGACCTGAAGCCCGAGACCGACGTCTACTGGTGCACCGCCGACGTCGGCTGGGTGACCGGCCACTCGTACATCACCTACGGCCCGCTCTCCAACGGTGCGACCGAGGTGCTCTACGAGGGCACGCCCGACAGCCCGCACCAGGGCCGCTGGTGGGAGATCGTGCAGAAGTACGGCGTGACGGTCCTGTACACCGCGCCGACCGCGATCCGCGCCTGCATGAAGTGGGGCGACGACATCCCGGCGAAGTTCGACCTGTCGTCGCTGCGCGTCCTGGGGTCGGTCGGCGAGCCGATCAACCCCGAGGCATGGATGTGGTACCGCAAGCACATCGGCGCCGATGCCACTCCGATCGTCGACACCTGGTGGCAGACCGAGACCGGCGGGATGATGCTCAGCCCGCTGCCCGGCGTCACGGAGACCAAGCCCGGCTCGGCACAGCAGCCGCTGCCCGGCATCTCCGCCACGGTGGTGGACGACGAGGCGCGCGAGGTGCCCAACGGCGGTGGCGGCTACCTCGTCCTCACGGAGCCCTGGCCGGCCATGCTCCGTACGATCTGGGGCGACGACCAGCGCTACCTCGACACGTACTGGTCGCGCTTCGAGGGCAAGTACTTCGCCGGCGACGGCGCCAAGAAGGACGACGACGGCGACATCTGGCTGCTGGGCCGGGTGGACGACGTCATGCTGGTGTCCGGCCACAACATCTCCACGACCGAGGTCGAGTCGGCCCTGGTCTCGCATCCGAAGGTGGCCGAGGCCGCGGTCGTCGGCGCCACCGACCCGCAGACCACCCAGTCCATCTGCGCCTTCGTCATCCTGCGCGGCGGCGCGGCCGAGAACGAAGGCCTGGTCGAGGAGCTGCGGGCGCATGTCGCCCAGCAGCTCGGCCCGATCGCCAAGCCCAAGCGGATCATGCCGGTCGCGGAGCTGCCCAAGACCCGCTCGGGCAAGATCATGCGCCGGCTGCTGCGCGATGTCGCCGAGAACCGCGACCTCGGTGACGTCACCACGCTCACCGACTCCTCGGTCATGGATCTGATCCAGGCCAAGCTGCCGAGCGCGGCCAGCGAGGACTGAGCGGTACGGATCATGGAGGGGGCGCCGGGCCGTTGCGGCCGGGTGCCCCCTCCGGCCTGTCCGGGCCCCTCGGAAGCCCGACGGCCCGGCTTTCCTCCAGCGGCCCGGAGCCCGATTTGCCCGTAAAGTAGGGCCACCGAATAGCCGTTCGCACCCGCCCGGTAAAGTAGGAGGCGCGTCAATGACGCGCTAAGAAACTCAGGGTGCGCCGGGAAGTCTGGTCGGCAACTGCAACAGCCGTACACAGCTGCCGAAGGCCGGAGGTCACCCGTCGTGAGTGCGTCCAACCGCCGTTCCATATTCCTCGGACGGATGTCCCTGCCCGAGCGGAACTTCATCGCCGATGCGCTGCGCGCCGAAACCGTCGGCGGCGTCCTCCTCCTCGCTGCCGCCGTAGCGGCTCTGATCTGGGCAAACACCCTCGGCGGGAGCTACGAGGCGGTCCGCGGCTTCCACCTCGGCCCGGCCTCGCTCGGCCTGGATCTCTCCGTTCAGCACTGGGCCGCCAACGGCCTGCTGGCGATCTTCTTCTTCGTCGCCGGCATCGAGCTCAAGCGCGAACTGGTCGCCGGCGAGCTGCGCGACCGCCGGGCCGCCGCGCTCCCCGTGATCGCCGCGGTCTGCGGCATGGCGACACCGGCGCTCGTCTACGTCGTCGTCAACACCCTCGGCGGCGGCTCACTGCAAGGCTGGGCGGTGCCCACCGCCACCGACATCGCCTTCGCGCTCGCCGTACTCGCCGTCATCGGGACGTCCCTGCCCGCCGCCCTGCGCGCCTTCCTGCTCACGCTCGCCGTCGTCGACGACCTCTTCGCCATCCTGATCATCGCGATCTTCTTCACCTCGAAGATCAACTTCGCGGCGCTCGGATTCGCCGTCGTCGGCCTGGTGGTCTTCTACCTGCTGCTGCGCAAGGGCGTCCGCGGCTGGTACGTCTACGTCCCGCTCGCCGTGGTCATCTGGGCCCTGATGGAGAACAGCGGGGTGCACGCCACCATCGCCGGCGTGGCCATGGGCCTGATGCTGCGCTGCCACCGCCGCGACGGCGAGACCCAGTCGCCCGGCGAACACATCGAGCACCTGATCCGCCCGCTCTCGGCCGGTCTCGCGGTGCCGCTGTTCGCCCTCTTCTCCGCCGGTGTATCCATCTCCGGCGGTGCACTCCACGAGGTCTTCACCCGGCCGGAGACGCTCGGGGTGGTCCTCGGCCTGATAGTGGGCAAGGCGCTGGGGATCTTCGGCGGAACGTGGTGCGCCGCCCGCTTCACCAAGGCCGAACTCAACCCCGACCTCAGATGGCCGGACGTCTTCGCGGTGGCCTCCCTCGCCGGCATCGGCTTCACCGTCTCCCTGCTGATCGGCGAACTCGCCTTCTCCGAGGACCTGGCGCTGGCCGACGAGATCAAGGCGTCGGTGCTGATCGGCTCGCTGCTCGCGGCCGTCTTCGCCGCGGTCCTGCTCAAGCTCCGCAACCGCAAGTACAGGAAGCTGTGCGAGGACGAGGAGCGGGACGAGGACCAGGACGGCATCCCCGACATCTACGAGGTGGACAAACCGGAATACCACCTCCGGATGGCGGCGATCCACGAAGCCAAGGCCGCCGAACACCGCCGGCTTGCCGAAGTGGCCTCCGGCTCGCACGCCGGAGACGATGGTCCGGCATGATCTGAGAGGCTTTGCATCCGGGTGACGAGATGAGGGAGACGGCGATGAGCGCAGCCGACCACGGCGCGGACCGCAGCCTCGGGCAACTGGTGGCCTCGGCCACCGCCGAGATGTCCGCACTGGTGCACGACGAGATCGCACTGGCCAAGGCGGAGCTGCGGCAGGACGCCAAGCGGGCGGGCATCGGAAGCGCCGCCTTCGTCGTGGCGGGCGCGCTGGCGCTGTTCGCGCTGCCGGTGCTGAGCTTCGCGGCGGCGTACGGCATCCACAACCTCGGACTCGGGCTCGCCTGGTCCTTCCTGATCGTGGGCGGCGCCTTCCTGGTCCTCGCCGGGCTGCTGGCCCTCATCGCCATCACCAAGATCAAGAAGATCAAGAAGCCGGAGAAGTCCATCAACTCCGCCAGGGAGACCGCGGCCGTGCTGCAGAAGGCCAAGCCGCACCCGCGCGTGGAGACCAAGGACCACCCGGTCCTGGAGTCTGTGACACGCTCGTCGGTATGACAGCCCCTGACAGCACCGCATCGGTCGTACGGCTCGACGTCCCCGGCGGACACGAGGTGTCGCACCGCGACGTCGCGGCGAACGGTGCGCGCTTCCACATCGCCGAGATGGGCGAGGGCCCCCTGGTGCTGCTGCTGCACGGTTTCCCGCAGTTCTGGTGGACCTGGCGGCACCAGCTCCCGGCCCTCGCCGAGGCGGGCTTCCGCGCGGTGGCGATGGACCTGCGGGGCGTCGGTGGCAGCGACCGCACCCCGCGCGGCTACGACCCGGCGAACCTCGCGCTGGACGTCACCGGCGTCGTACGGTCCCTGGGCGAGCCGGACGCCGCGCTCGTCGGACACGACCTGGGCGGCTATCTCGCCTGGACGGCGGCGGTGATGCGGCCCAAGCTGGTGCGCCGGCTCGCGGTCGCCTCGATGCCGCATCCGCGGCGCTGGCGCTCGGCGATGCTCGCCGACGTCCGGCAGAGCACCCGCAGTTCGCACATCTGGAACTTCCAGCGGCCCTGGCTGCCGGAGCGCCGGCTGACGGCGGACGACGCGGCGCTGGTGGGCCGGATGATCCGGGACTGGTCCGGGCCCCGGCTGCCGGACGACGAGGCGATCGCGGTCTACCAGCGGGCGATGAGCATCCCTTCGACGGCGCACTGCTCGATCGAGCCGTACCGCTGGATGGTGCGGTCCATGGCCCGCCCCGACGGCATCCAGTTCAACCGCCGGATGAAGATGCCCGTCCGGGTCCCGACCCTGCATCTGCACGGCTCGCTGGACCCGGTGATGCGCACCCGCAGCGCGGCCGGCTCCGGCGAGTACGTCGAAGCCCCCTACCGCTGGCGACTGTTCGACGGCCTGGGGCACTTCCCGCACGAGGAGGACCCGGCCGCCTTCTCGACCGAGCTGATCAACTGGCTGAAGGACCCGGAACCCGACCGCTGAGCGCTCCCTGACGGGTCGTTCGGGCGGCGGCGTACCGCTGAACGGGGCGGGTTGCACCGCTCAGCGGAACCGACACGCCACAGCACTCGAACGTAGGCATGGCGAACGGCCACTTGCCCGGCGCATAGGCCAATTGGCGGCCCCCATGGCGGTTACGGACCTTGGGCCACGGGCAGAGTCGAGGGTATGGGCTGGACGCACGACTACCGTGACGTGGCACGCAACCGCCGCAGCAGTGCCGCTGCAGTGGGCACTCAGGACAGGGGCACACCGGATCTCGGGTCCGGCGCGTCCCCCGACCCGGCGCACCCGATGGGCATCCCGCGCATCCTGCGCCGCAGAGCGCGCTGGATGAGCGCGCGCCTGCGCCATCGCACCTGACTGGCCACGACCCGAGCCGACGAGGCGCGGGAAGCACCGCTCCCCGCGCCCTGAGCCCCTCCGGGCGGCTCGGACCGCTCAGATCGCGCAGCCCTGGCTGTCGACCTGCTGCTGAGCCGTACGCCCCCTGACGATGTCCTGACGGATCTCATCGGCGGTCAGCGCATAGCCGGTGTGCGAGTCGTCCAGCGACTTCGCGAAGACGACGCCGTAGACCTCGCCCCTGGGGGTGAGCAGCGGACCGCCGGAGTTGCCCTGCCGGACCGTGGCGTAGAGGGAGTAGACGTCGCGGCCGACCGTGCCCCGGTGGTAGATGTCCGGGCCGTTGGCCTGGATACGGGCGCGGATACGGGCGGAGCGGACGTCGTACCCGCCGTTCTCCGGGAAGCCGGCGACGATGGCGCTCTTGCCGCTGTCGGCGTCCTCGCCGGCGAACCGCAGCGCCGGAGCGTCCAGCGAGGGCACGTCCAGGACCGCGATGTCACGCCGCCAGTCGTAGAGCACGACCCTGGCGTTGTACTGACGGCCCTCACCGCCCACCTGGACGGTCGGCTCGCTCACGCCTCCGACGACATGGGCGTTGGTCATCACCCGGTGCCGCCCGAAGACGAACCCGCTGCCTTCGAGGACCTTGCCGCAGCCGGGAGCCGTGCCGACGACCTTGACGATGCTGCGCTTGGCCTGCGCCGCGACGGGACTCGCGGCCAGCTGCGGGTCGGGCGCCGGCACGTTGTTGATCGGTTCGTTGGAGAACGGCGTGAAGACCTGCGGGAAGCCGTTCTGGGCGAGCACCGAGGAGAAGTCCGCGAACCAGGTGTTGGCCTGCGACGGCAGCACCCGGGAGACCCCGAGCAGCACCTTGGAGTTGCGCACCTCCTTGCCGAGCGTCGGCAGGGACGTACCGGCCAGCGCGGAGCCGATCAGCCAGGCGACCAGCAGCATCGCCATCACGTTGACCAGCGCGCCGCCGGTCGCGTCGAGCGCTCTCGCCGGTGACCAGGTGATGTGCCGGCGCAGTTTGTTGCCCAGATGGGTGGTGAGCGCCTGACCCACGGATGCGCACACGATCACGATGGCGACCGCCGCGATGGCCGCGAAGGTGCCGGGTGTGGCATCACCGGTGATCTCGTTCCAGATCACCGGCAGCACATAGACCGCGATCAGGCCGCCTCCGAGGAAGCCGATGACGGACAGGATGCCGACGACGAAGCCTTGCCGGTACCCGACGATCGCGAACCACACGGCCGCGACCAGCAGCAGGATGTCCAGGACGTTCACGCCGGACACCGTCTCACGAGCGCCAGTCGAGCGGGACCTGCTTGTCACGGTCCCACGGAATCTCCCACCCGGCGTAGTGCAGAATCCGGTCGATCACTCCGGCCGTAAAGCCCCAGACCAGGGCGTTTTCGACAAGGAAAGCCGGTCCGATGTGGCCGCTGGGATGGCGCGTTGTCACACGATGGGCGGGATCCGTGAGATCCGCCACGGGAACCGTGAACACCCGGGCGGTCTCCGCCTGGTCGACCGCGCCGACCGGACTCGGCCGGCGCCACCACCCCAGGACCGGTGTCACCACGAAGCCGCTGACGGGGATGTAGAGCCGCGGCAGCACGCCGAAGACCTGTACGCCCGACGGATCGAGGCCGGTCTCCTCCTGGGCCTCACGAAGCGCCGCCCGCACCGGTCCGGGACCGTCGGGGTCGCCGTCCTCGGGGTCCAGCGCGCCACCGGGGAAGGACGGCTGGCCGGCATGGGAGCGCAGCGTGCCGGCGCGCTCCATCAGAAGCAGCTCGGGGCCGCGCGGGCCATGGCCGAAGAGGATCAGCACCGCGGACTGCCGGCCGCCGCTCTCCGGCGGCAGGAAGCGGCTGAGCTGGCGCGGCTCGATCGTGCCGGCCGCACGCACCACCGGGTCCAGCCACTCGGGCAGGCCGTCGGCCGTCACCGCGACCTCCTGGCCGGCCGCCGCACCGGCCGCTCCCCGGTACCCCGCCTCCTCGCCGTACTGCTGCTCCCGTGCACTCCTCATACGCGCCCCCTCAGGCCTGGCTTCGATGGTGGATCCCTACTCGGGCCTCGCCGGTGATGGCGCGCGGCCGCTGCCCGACGGCCGGCGCGGCCGCCGTCATGAGGCGGCCGCCGGGGCCGCCATCGGGGGCGCGGGCTGCCCCGGATAGTCGGCCGGTGGCCTGAGCCGCTGTCCCGGCTGGCCGCCCAGCTCGTACTTGAGCAGCTTCCTGGCCTTCTCCGGGTCCGTCTCGCCCTCGCCGTAGGCGGGGCACAGCGGGGCGATGGCGCAGGCTCCGCAGGCCGGCTTGCGGGAGTGGCAGACCCGGCGGCCGTGGAAGACGACGCGGTGCGAGAGCATCGTCCACTCGCTCTTGGGGAAGATCTCGGCGACGTCCGCCTCGACCTTGTCCGCGTCCTGGTGGGTCGTCCAGCCGAAGCGGCGCGCCAAGCGGCCGAAGTGGGTGTCGACGGTGATGCCCGGTACGCCGAAGGCGTTGCCCAGCACCACGTTGGCGGTCTTGCGGCCGACGCCGGGGAGCGTGACCAGATCCTCGAGGCGGCCGGGCACCTCGCCGCCGAAGCGGTCGCGCAGCGCCGCGGACAGGCCCAGCAGCGACCTCGTCTTGGCCCGGAAGAAGCCGGTCGGCCGGATCAGCTCCTCCAGCTCCTGGGGATCCATCGCCGCCATGTCCTCGGGAGTGGGGCAGACCGCGAAGAGGCGCGGGGTGGTCTGGTTGACCCTCAGGTCGGTGGTCTGCGCCGACAGCACCGTCGCGACCAGCAGCTCGAAGGGGTTGGTGAAGTCCAGCTCGGGGTGGGCGTACGGATACAGCTCGGCCAGCTCGCGGTTGATCCGGCGGGCCCGCCGCACCATGGCGGCCCGCGACTCCGGCTTGCGCGCGGCGGTCTTCTTGGCGGGGGCCTTCGCCGTGGTGGTCTTGGCGGCGGTCTTCTTGGCAGCGGCGGTCTTGGTGGTCGCCGTCTTGGTGGTCGCCGTCTTCGTCGCCGCCTTCTTGGTGGCTGCCTTCTTGGCCGCTGCCGCAGTGGCCGCCCGCTTCTTGGCCGGCGCCTGCTCGGAGGCCGCGGTGGCCTTCTTGGCCACGGCCTTCTTCGCGGCCGCCTTCTTCGTCACGGCCTTCTTCGCTGCGGCCTTCTTCGCCGCCGTCGGCTTCTCGGGGGTTTCGTTCACGGCCGCCTTCTTCCCTGCCGAGGTCGTGCCTACCGGGGTCTTCGTCGCGGAGATCTGGTCGGTTGTGTCCTGCTCAGCGGCGTCCCGCGCCGACGGTCGCGACGCGCCAGGCTCCTGGACGGTCGGCTTCCGCTCGGCCGTCATCCCGGAGGGCGATTTGTTACTTTTATCCGAATGGGACGCTTCGCCGGACGCCTGTTCGCCCACAGCGGAATCGCGCCCTGCACTCACTCGCCCAGCCCCCCAGTCCTCTGCTCTCACCGGCGTATTGGACACTCGGCCAGACTAAAGCCAGCCACTGACATCCGGCTTGATCACCGTGATTCGTGACCCCAATCGGCCCCCTGCCTTATGGCTGGGGGCACCGGTCCGGCAAACTTGTGATTGATCGCACTGTTTTGCATTCCGGCATGATGGGGACCACAGTCCCCCGGAGCATGTCGACAAGGAGAGATCTCGTGGACGACGTTCTGCGGCGCGCACCGCTCTTCGCGGCGCTCGATGACGAGCAGGCGGCCGAGCTGCGCGCCTCTATGGGAGAGGTCACGCTCGCCCGCGGCGACGCCCTGTTCCACGAAGGGGACCCCGGCGACCGCCTCTACGTGGTCACCGAGGGCAAGGTGAAGCTGCACCGCACCTCCCCCGACGGCCGGGAGAACATGCTCGCCGTCCTCGGCCCCGGCGAGCTGATCGGTGAGCTCTCGCTCTTCGACCCCGGCCCGCGTACGGCCACCGCCTCCGCCCTCACCGAGGTCAAGCTGCTCGGCCTGGGCCACGGCGACCTCCAGCCCTGGCTCAACGCCCGCCCCGAGGTGGCCACGGCCCTGCTGCGGGCGGTCGCCCGCCGGCTGCGCAAGACCAACGACCAGATGTCCGACCTGGTCTTCTCGGACGTTCCGGGCCGTGTGGCACGCGCTCTGCTCGACCTGTCGCGCCGCTTCGGCGTGCAGTCCGAGGAGGGCATCCACGTCGTCCACGACCTCACGCAGGAAGAGCTGGCCCAGCTGGTCGGCGCCTCCCGAGAGACGGTCAACAAGGCGCTCGCCGACTTCGCGGGCCGCGGCTGGCTGCGCCTGGAGGCGCGCGCCGTGATCCTGCTGGACGTCGAGCGGCTGGCCAAGCGCTCGCGCTGAGCGCCGCAGACCGCTGGCATCGAAGGGCCCCGCTCCGGCGGGGCCCTTCGCAATTGCCTCGCGCCCCCGCCCGCCCCCTCGCCATAGTTGCGCCATGGCCAACGGCACGGGACTGGATCGGAACGGCCGCTTCGTACGGGAAGGATCCCTGGACCGCGTGTCCGCGCGGTTCGCGCCCGTGGTGGCACAGCTCAGCGCCCGCCTCACCGACCACTTCGGCCCCGACCGCCTCCACAGCAGCTACCTCTTCGGCAGCATCCCGCGGGGCACCGCCGTACCGGGCGTCTCCGACCTCGATGCGCTGGTCGCCCTACGGGACGAGCCGACCGACGACGACCGCGCCGCCGCCCGCGCCATCGAGGAGGAGCTGGACGCCGCCCACCGGCAGATCGACGGCGCGGGCCTGCTGCTGTTCGGTGTGGACCGGCTGCTGAGCGAGCCGGAGCGGCACGACCTCGCGTGGTTCGTGGCGTGTCTGTGCACGCCCCTCAGCGGCCCGGACCTCGCCGCCCGGCTGCCCCGCTACCGTCCCACCTCGCTCCTCGCCCGCGAGACCAACGGCGACCTCTTCCGCAGCCTGCCCGGTCTGCGCGAGAAGGCCGCGGCGGCAACCACGGAGGCCGAACGCACCCGGCTGACCCGGGGCGTGGCCCGCCGGCTCGTACGCACCGGGTTCACGCTGGTCATGCCGCGCTGGGGCGGCTGGACCAGCGATCTCGCCCAGTCCGCCGAGGTGTTCGGCCGCTACTACCCGGCGCACGCCGAGCAGATGCGCGCCGCGGCCCGCGCCGCCCGCACCCCCGCCGCGTACCCGAAACTGCTGGACGAGCTGCTGGCCGGCCTCGCGCCCTGGCTGGCCGACGAATACCTCGCCGTCCACGGGGCGAAGGCTCCCCGCCCGTAGAGCGGCTGACGGAGCCTCGCAGCGGGCGCCGTGGCCGGCTGCCGGCCACGGCCCAGGGCGCTCAGCCCTCGATCAGCCCGTGCTCGCCCAGGTAGTCCAGCTGCGCCCGTACCGACAGCTCGGCGGCCGGCCACAGGGACCGGTCGACGTCGGCGTAGACGTTGGCGACGACCTCGGCGGGGGTGCGGTGCCCGGCCTCGACCGCGGTCTCCACCTGGGCGAGCCGGTGGGCGCGGTGCGCCAGATAGAACTCCACCGCCCCCTGGGCGTCGTTCAGGACCGGCCCGTGGCCCGGCAGGACAGTCGAGACGCCGTCGTCCACCGTGAGGGAGCGCAGCCGGCGCAGCGAGTCCAGATAATCGCCCAGGCGCCCGTCCGGGTGCGCGACCACGGTGGTGCCGCGCCCCAGGATCGTGTCGCCGGTGAGCACCGCGCGGTCGGCCGGGAGGTGGAAGGAGAGCGAGTCGGCGGTGTGCCCCGGTGTGGGCACCACGCGCAGTTCGAGCCCACCGGTGGTGATGACGTCGCCGGCCGCCAGCCCCTCGCCGCCGAGGCGCAGCGCCGGGTCCAGCGCCCGTACGGCCGAACGGGTCAGCTCGGCGAACCGGGCGGCCCCGTCGGCGTGGTCCGGGTGACCATGGGTCAGCAGGGTCAGCGCGATGCGCTTGCCGGCTCGCTCGGCGGTGTCGACGACGGCCTGGAGGTGGCCCTCGTCGAGGGGCCCCGGGTCGATGACGACGGCGAGGTCGGAGTCCGGCTCGGCGACGATCCAGGTGTTGGTGCCGTCCAGCGTCATCGCCGACGGATTCGGGGCCAGTACGCAGTGGGCGCGCGCGGTGGCCGCCCCGGAGATCACTCCGCCACGTGGCTGCCCCGGGAGGGCGGCTGCTTCGGTCACGTCGGGTTCCCTCCCTTGGGGCCGGGGGCTCCTGAGGATCCGTCGGAACCGCCGGCTCCGGCGGCGCCATCGGCGTCCGTCGGCGCGATGTGCTTGGTGAATTCGTCGTGCCCCGGCCAGCTCAGCTCGATCTCGCCGCCCACCAGGCGCGCGCGGGCCAGGACCGGCGTCAGGTCCTGGGCCTCCGCGGCGGCCAGCACGTCCGCGGCGGTGGCGTACGGCTGGAGAGCGCGCAGCGTCGCGATCGTCGGCGGCATCATCAGCAGCTCGCCCCGGTCGTAGCCGGCCGCCGCCTCCTCGGGCCGGACCCACAGTGCGAGATCCGCCTCTGTGGACGCGCTGGGGGTCCCCCCTGGAGCGACGGCGGAACCGGTCGCACCAGGCTGGGACGCGGGGATATCGGAAGGTCCTTGGGTGAGGGTGCGCTGGCCCTCGGGCAGCGCTGCGACGAAGAACCAGGTGTCGTAGCGCCGCGGCTCGAACTCCGGGGTGATCCAGCGTGCCCACGCGCCCAGCAGGTCGGAGCGCAGGACCAGGCCGCGGCGCCCCAGGAAGTCGGCGAAGGACAGCTCATGGGCGATCAGGGCCGCGCGGTCCGCCTCCCAGTCCTCGCCCGTGGTGTCCTCGACGACCGTGTCGGCCGAGGCGCCGGCGAGCAGCACCCCCACCTCCTCGAAGGTCTCGCGCACCGCCGCGCAGACGATGGCCTGCGCGGTGGCCGGGTCGACGCCCATCCGGACGGCCCACTGGGCACGCGAGGGACCGGCCCAGGCCACCGGGCGCTCGTCACGGGGGTCGACGGAGCCGCCCGGATAGGCGTACGCGCCTCCGGCGAAGGCCATGGAGGCGCGTCTGCGCAGCATGTGGACGGTGGGGCCACCGGATCCCGAGTCCCGCAGCAGCAGGACGGTCGCGGCCCGCCGCGGCTCGGCAGGGGTCAGCTCGCCGCTCGTGAGCGCCCGGATGCGGTCGGGCCACTCCGGCGGGTACCACTGGCCATTGGTCGTGGACGACATGGCCGGATGCTATGCGCTCGCGCGCGGATGTTCGAGGGCCACTTTCGCGCCGGGCGCGCTCCGCCGGGACGGGCGCCGCCCCCACCTCCGGGAGCGGGGGAAGCACCGACCACGAACCCGCGAGGCCGCCGACCACGAACCCGCTAGCCCGCTGGCCCCGCGCACGCGAGGCCGCGGGGCCCGCCCCGCGACCTCGACCACTCCGCGGTCCCGACTACTGCGCGACCTCGACCTGGATCTCGACCTCGACCGGCGCGTCGAGCGGCAGCACCGCCACGCCCACGGCGGACCGGGCGTGGACGCCCTTGTCGCCGAGGATCTCGCCCAGCAGCTCGCTGGCGCCGTTGAGCACGCCCGGCTGGCCGGTGAAGTCCGGCGCGGAGGCCACGAAACCGACGACCTTGACGACCCGCTGGATCTTGTCGAGGTCGCCGATGACGGACTTCACGGCGGCCAGCGCGTTGAGCGCGCAGGTCGCGGCGAGCTCCTTGGCCTGCTCCGCGCTCACCTCGGCGCCGACCTTGCCGGTGGCCGGCAGCGCGCCGTCCACCATCGGCAGCTGGCCGGAGGTGAAGACGTACGAGCCGGAGCGCACCGCGGGCTGGTACGTGGCCAGCGGCGGCACGACCTGCGGCAGCTTCAGGCCGAGCGCTGCGATCTTGTCCTCGGCCGCACTCACGCCTGCTTCTCCCGCTTCAGGTAGGCCACCAACTGCTCAGGGTTGTTCGGGCCCGGCACGACCTGGACCAGCTCCCAGCCGTCCTCGCCCCAGGTGTCCAGAATCTGCTTCGTCGCGTGCACGAGCAGCGGCACGGTCGCGTATTCCCACTTGGTCATGGGCCGAGCGTAATGCCTGTCCAGGGCCGCGGTGGACGCCGTCCGCCACGGCCCGCCCGCGCCCGCCCGACACGGCCGCCGAGCCGGTGCCCGCCCGACCCCTACGGAACATCCCTGAACCGTCCCGGAGGGATCGTGGGCAAGATCTCCGGGACCTCCCAGGCGTATCCCGTGCGTACTCCCGACGCGGACTGGTTAGGCTCCTTGGCGTGAGCAGGCTCCATGTCGTCAGCGGCAAGGGCGGCACCGGCAAGACCACGGTCGCCGCTGCCCTCGCCCTCGCCCTGGCCACCGAGGGGCGCCGTACCCTCCTGGTCGAGGTCGAGGGCCGGCAGGGCATTGCCCAGCTGTTCGAGACCGAGGCGCTTCCGTACGAGGAGCGCAAGATCGCCGTAGGCCCGGCATCCGAGAGCGCCCCGCGGTGGGGGTCCCCCCGGGCGGAGCCGGGGGCGGACGCCGTCAGGGGCGGTGGCGGACGACGGGCCGGCGAGGTCCACGCCCTGGCCATCGACGCCGAACGCGCCCTGCTGGACTACCTCCAGATGTTCTACAAGCTCGGCGGCGCGGGCCGGGCGCTGAAGAAGCTCGGCGCGATCGACTTCGCCACGACCATCGCCCCCGGCCTGCGGGACGTCCTGCTGACCGGCAAGGCCTGCGAAGCGGTGCGCCGCAAGGACAAGAACGGCAGGTTCGTCTACGACGCGGTCGTGATGGACGCCCCGCCGACCGGCCGCATCACCCGGTTCCTGAACGTCAACGACGAGGTCGCCGGCCTTGCGAAGATCGGCCCGATCCACAATCAGGCGCAGGCCGTGATGCGGGTCCTCAAGTCGCCCGAGACCGCGGTGCATCTGGTCACGCTCCTGGAGGAGATGCCGGTCCAGGAGACCGCGGACGGTGTCGCGGAGCTGCGCGCCGCGGGCATCCCCGTCGGCGGCATCGTCATCAACATGACCCGCCCGGCCCTGCTGGACAACGGCGACCTCGACCTCATCGCCGCCCGCGGGGCCCGTACGGGCGTCGCCAAGGCGCTCTCCCAGGCGGGCCTGGGCGGTGCCCGCCGCGGCGGGCTGGCGGACCGGCTGATCGACCCCCTGCTGGAACAGGCGCGGGAACACGCCGAGCGCGTCGAGCTGGAGCGCGCCGAGCACGCCGAACTGACCGCGATCGGCCTGCCCACCTACGAGTTGGAGCTGCTCCCCGAGGGAGTGGACCTCGCCGGGCTCTACCAACTGGCGAGAGACCTGCGGAAACAGGGGCCCATATGACCTCGGACGACACGACGCTGGACGCCTCGGCCCCGGGCCTGGAGGTCGACGCCCTGATCGACGACCCGCGCACCCGCATCGTGGTGTGCTGCGGTTCGGGCGGCGTCGGCAAGACCACCACCGCCGCGGCGCTGGGCGTACGCGCCGCCGAGCGCGGCCGCAAGGTCGTCGTGCTGACCATCGACCCGGCGAGGCGGCTGGCGCAGTCGATGGGCATCTCCGAGCTCGACAACGTCCCGCGCCGGGTCAAGGGCGTCGACGAGACCGCGGGCGGCGAACTGCACGCGATGATGCTCGACATGAAGCGCACCTTCGACGAGATCGTCGAAGGCCATGCCGACGCCGACCGGGCCCGCGCCATCCTGGAGAACCCCTTCTACCAGTCCCTGTCGGCCGGTTTCGCGGGCACGCAGGAGTACATGGCCATGGAGAAGCTCGGCCAGCTCCGCGCGAGCGACGAGTGGGACCTGATCGTCGTCGACACGCCACCGAGCCGGTCCGCCCTGGACTTCCTGGACGCGCCCAAGCGCCTCGGCTCCTTCCTGGACGGCAAGTTCATCCGGGTGCTGATGGCGCCGGCGAAGGTCGGCGGCCGGGCCGGCATGAAGTTCCTCAATGTCGGCATGTCGATGATGACCGGCACGCTCAGCAAGCTCATGGGCGGTCAACTGCTGCGCGACGTGCAGACGTTCGTGGCCGCCATGGACACCATGTTCGGCGGCTTCCGCACCCGCGCGGACGCCACGTACCGCCTCCTGCAGGCGCCCGGTACGGCGTTCCTCGTGGTGGCCGCGCCGGAGCGGGACGCGCTCCGCGAGGCGGCGTACTTCGTCGAGCGGCTGGCCGCCGAGCAGATGCCGCTGGCCGGCCTGGTGCTGAACCGGGTACACGGCAGCAACGCCGCCCAACTGAGCGCCGAGCGCGCGCTTGCCGCCGCGGAGGCCCTGACGGACGCGGCCGCGGAGGACGACACCGAAGCGGACCACGCAGAAAATAATCTTGAAGCAACCGGCATTGTGGATCTCGACGACGGGAAGGCTGGATCACGTACCGCCGGCGGCCTCTCCCCCGCTGCCGCGGCGGAGCATGTGGCACCCACTTCGGCCTCGGCGGCGCAACTGGCCGCCGGGCTGCTGCGACTGCACGCGGAACGCATGCAGGTTCTCGCGCGCGAACGGCGCACGCGGGACCGCTTCACCGCGCTGCACCCCGAGGTCCCGGTGACGGAGGTCGCCGCGCTGCCCGGCGACGTCCACGACCTCGCAGGCCTGCGCGCGATCGGCGACCGCCTGGCGCTCAACGGCGCACAGAGCGGTACGGATACGGACTCCGACCTCTGAGCCGTACCAGCCATGCGGCCCCTACGGGCGGCATTCACCCCGCCCGTATGCACGCAGCACCACCCGCACACGCAACCCGTACGAGCGCACACCACTGTCGAGCACACCACTGCCCTGCGCATCGCTTTCGTGCGCATCACGTGCGGACGCACCAAGGCGCTCGACGCGTACACCGGCGGCACCCGACCTCCGGGCGCACCCAGATCACTTGACGGTGCGCGCCCGTGACACCGAGCGTGCCACCGACCGAGCCGACGCTCATCCGGCCGACCGGCCGGCCGCTATCCGACCGCGGCGTACTCGTCGAAGGTCTCGTCCTCGCAGTCCACCGGCAGAATGCCCGTGCTGCGCTCGTATTCCGTACGTGCTGTCTCCAGCAGGCGACGCCATGACGTCACGGTCGGGCGGCGGCGCAGCAGCGCCCTCCGCTCGCGCTCGGTCATCCCGCCCCACACGCCGAACTCCACCCGGTTGTCCAGGGCATCGGCCAGGCATTCCGTGCGTACCGGACATCCGGTGCACACCGCCTTGGCGCGGTTCTGTGCCGCCCCTTGAACGAACAATTCATCCGGATCGGTAGTGCGGCAAGCTGCCTGCGTACTCCAGTCGGTTACCCAGCCCATGCTGGCGCCGTCCTCTCCCGAATCGAGGCTCCCCCACGGCGGCAATCGGCATATTCACCGTTGCCAGTTGAGGACGTTACGGAAGGCAGACAGGGTGCAACACCCCCTTCGGGCCCAATCTTGAATGGCCCGAACGGACTATGCGTACGCGGCAGATCACCCAACGGAGTGACCGAACGGCATACGTAACTTTGCTCACAAGGCGGGACAGTCCGTCGCCCTGACGCCGGATTTCTGGCGACTCATGGGGACACGTGGGGTGTGGTCCGCGGGAGAGTAGGGGTTGACGAACCGAGGCGTAACCATTCCGCTGCGGCAGCTGAGGACAGGCTAAACGAACAGGTGCGCCCCTGTCCGGCGATTCAGAACGTAGGCTGCCCCCATGCCTAAGAAGCGCGATGGCGGAGGACTGTCCAAGACGCAGCAAGCCGCCAAGTTCCTCGGTGTCAGCGTCCTGGCCGGAGCGGTGCTCGCCGGTCTCGCGCTTCCGGCGGCCGGAGCGCTGGGCCTCACGGCCAAGGGGTCCGTCGAGGGCTTCGACGACATCCCGGCGAACCTCAAGACGCCGCCGCTCAGCCAGCGGACCACCATTCTGGACGCCAAGGGCGGCGAGATCGCCAAGGTCTACTCCCGTGACCGCACGGTCGTGGACCTCAAGGACATGTCGCCGTACATCCGGCAGGCGATCGTCGCGATCGAGGACGCGCGCTTCTATCACCACGGCGCCATCGACATGAAGGGCATCCTGCGCGCGGTCAACAAGAACGCCCAGTCGGGCGGTGTCTCCCAGGGCGCCTCGACGCTGACCCAGCAGTACGTGAAGAACGTCTTCATCGAGGAGGCGGGGAACGACGCGGACAAGGTCGCGCAGGCCACCCAGCAGACGATCGGCCGCAAGATCAAGGAACTCAAGTACGCGATCCAGGTCGAGAAGGAACTCGGCAAGCGCAAGATCCTGCAGAACTACCTCAACATCACCTTCTTCGGCCAGCAGGCGTACGGCGTCGAGGCGGCCGCCCAGCGGTACTTCAGCAAGCACGCCAAGGACCTGAGCCTGGAGGAGTCGGCGCTGCTGGCCGGCATCGTCCAGTCGCCGAGCCGCTACGACCCGGTCACCGCCCCGCAGGAGGCCGCCCGGCGGCGCAACACCGTTCTGCAGCGGATGGCCGACCTCAAGAACATCACCCAGGCACAGGCCGACGCGGCCGCCAAGAAGCCGATCAAGCTCGCGGTCAGCCGCCCGAAGAACGGCTGCATCACCGCCACGGACGGCGCCGGGTTCTTCTGCGACTACATCCGCAAGGTCTTCCTCACCGACAAGGCCTTCGGCAAGACCCGCAAGGACCGGCTGAAGCGCTGGGACAGGGGCGGACTGACCATCCGCACCACCCTCGATCCGCAGACCCAGAAGGCGATCCAGGCGTCGATCGGCGACCACGTCTACGAGGACGACCCGGTCGCCACCGCCGCCACCATCGTCGAACCGGGGACCGGCAAGATCCTCGGCATGGGCCAGTCGCGCCCGTACGGCTTCGGTGAGAACCAGACCGTGCTCAACCTCTCGGTGGACGACGCCATGGGCGGCGGCGCCGGCTACCAGCCCGGCTCGACCTTCAAGCCGGTGATCGCGGCGGCCGCACTGGAGCAGGGGACCAGCCCCGAGCAGGAGTACTCCTCGCCCTACCGGATGCCGTATCCGAGCCCGGTGCAGACCTGCGAGGGCCAGTGGCAGGGCAGCCCCGCCGACACCACCCAGAACGAGAACAAGCGCGAGGTCGGCCCGTACGGCATGAAGGAGGCGACCGCGAAGTCGGTCAACACCTACTTCGTGCAGCTGATCAGCGATATGGGCATCTGCCCGGCGGTCAAGATGGCCCAGAAGATGGGCATCGAGCGGGCGGACGGCAAGCCGCTGCAGCAGGTGCCGTCGATGACGCTCGGCGTCCAGGAGATGTCGCCGCTGACGATGGCCTCCGGCTACGCCGCCTTCGCCAACGGCGGGGAGTACTGCTCCCCGGTCGCCATCGAATCGATCACCGACGCGCGGGGCCGGGCGCTGGAGGTCCCGCGGACCAGCTGCCGCAGCGCGATGTCCAAGCGGACCGCGGACACGATCAACACCCTCCTCAAGGGCGTCGTCGAGGACGGCACCGGCAAGGAGGCCGGCCTCAAGGGCCGCGACAGCGCCGGCAAGACCGGCACCAGCGACAGCCGGTACGCCGCATGGTTCGTCGGCTACACCCCGAACGCGGCGGGCGCCGTCTGGGTCGGCGACCCGCAGCACAAGCGCAAGATGTACGACATCACCATCGGCGGTGTCCCGCACGAGAAGGTCTACGGCGCCGACACCCCCGGCCCCATCTGGCGCGACGCGATGACCGGCGCCCTGGCCGGCCGGCCCGCGCCGGCCCTGCCCACCGTCCCGATCGGCAACCCCGACCGGGACAAGGACCGGGGCGACGACAAGGGCCGCGGCAAGCACAAGCCCCGCCCGGGCCACGGCGGCGACGACAAGCCGGGCGGTGGCTGGGACCTTCCCGACTGGCCCGACATCCTGGGCGGCGGCAACGGCGGCTGGTAGGTGTCCGGTTGGCGGCGGACGAGTCGGCAGGGGACCGGCGACTGGCCGGCGCGTCGGCGGCAACCCCCGCGGGGACTTGCCCGCAGCGCCGCGGGTGCCCACCGTGGAGCCGGACGGCGAGCGCGATGAGGGGGCGCCCCAACAACGGGGCGCCCCCTCACCCTTCCTCAGGATTCCCGCCGGCCCGCCCCGTCCTCAGGACGTCCTTCGGTCCTCCCTCAAGGACTTCCCTCGGCCGCTCAGCCGGCCAGCAGCTTCTTCACCACCGCGGCCACCCGGCCGCCCTCCGCACGACCCGCCACCTGCGGGTTGACGATCTTCATGACGGCGCCCATCGCCTTCGGGCCCTCGGCGCCGGCCCCCTTGGCCTCCGCCACCGCCGCCGCGACCAGCTGCTCCAGCTCGTCCTCGGTCAGCTGCTTGGGCAGATACTCCGCGAGCACCTCGCCCTCGGCGCGCTCCCGCTCGGCCGACTCGCTCCGGCCGCCCTTGTCGAAGGCGTCCGCGGCCTCCCGGCGCTTCTTCGCCTCCCGCGCGATGATCTTCTCGACCTCGCTGTCGGACAGCTCGCGTGCCTCCGTGCCCGCGACCTCTTCCTTCTGGATCGCGGTCAGCGTGAGGCGGAGGGTGGAGGAGCGCAGCTCGTCGCGCGCCTTGATCGCGGTGGTGAGGTCGTCCTGCAGCTTGGTCTTGAGCGTGGTCATGCCGTCGAGTATGCCCCCACCCACCGACAACCGCCGCGCCTTTTCCTCCCGGCCGCCCCGGCCCTGCCCGCCCTGTCCGCACCCACCCCCGCCACTCTGCAACCATGGGGTCATGCGCGCGCGATACGGAGTACCCCTGACCCTGACCGCAGTCGGCGCGGCCGGCCTGGCCTATGCCGCCGGCTTCGAAGCCCGCTCCTTCCGGTTGCGACGCGTGACCGTGCCCGTACTCCCCCGCGGCATGCGCCCGTTGCGCGTCCTTCAGGTCTCCGACATCCACATGGTCAGCGGGCAGCGCAAGAAGCAGCGCTGGCTCCAGTCGCTCGCCGGGCTGCGCCCCGACTTCGTCATCAACACGGGTGACAACCTCTCCGACCCCGAGGGCGTCCCGGAGACGCTGGACGCGCTCGGCCCGCTGATGGAGTTCCCCGGCGCGTATGTCTTCGGCTCCAACGACTACTACGGCCCCAGGCTGCGCAACCCTGCCCGCTATCTGCTCGAGCGGGTCCAGGGCCGGCACGGCCTCAACGGGAACGCCCCCGTCGTGGGCGCCGTCCACAACCCCTGGGAAGAGCTGCGCGACGCCTTCGACACGGCCGGCTGGGTCAACCTGTCCAACACCCGCGGCCGCCTCAAGCTGGAGGGCTTCGAGATCGCCCTGACCGGCCTGGACGACCCGCACATCAAGCGCGACCGCTACGCCGAGGTGGCCGGCGGCCCGGAATCCGGCGCCGACCTCTCGCTGGCCGTCGTACACGCCCCCTACCTGCGCTGCCTGGACGCCTTCGCCGCCGACGGCTATCCGCTGATCCTGGCCGGCCACACCCACGGCGGCCAGATCTGCATCCCGTTCTACGGCGCCCTGGTCACCAACTGCGACATCGACACCGACCGCGTCAAGGGCCTGTCCACCCACACCGCCGACGGCCGCACCTCCTTCCTCCACGTATCCGCCGGCTGCGGCGCCAACCGCTACACCCCGGTCCGCTTCGCCTGCCCCCCGGAGGCGACGCTGCTGACGCTCACGGCGCGGGCGTAGGAAGACCACCCGGGCGTACGGGCCCGGGGGGCGGCGAGCACCGAGGGCTGCGGGCTCCGGGCTCCGGGCTCCGGGCTCCGGGCTCCGGGCTCCGGGCTGCGACGGTGCCGGGCACACGGTCCGGGGCGCGATGGGCACCGACGCCTCCGCGGCGGCGCGGGGCGCGAGGGGCACCATCGCCCCCGCGGCCCAGTGCCTTCGTAGGCCGCGCGGTACCTCCATGGCCCGCTTGCGCCACGGCCCGCCGTCCTCCGCGGCCCGGTGCTCTTCCGACACGGGGTTCCCCCACCCGTCCCCGATCCTCCGTCCCCCTACCGTGGAGGAATGTCCGACCCCACCCGGACCTCGCAGTCCACGCGCCACGCCACCGGACCGGCCGGCGCCGCCGCCCGCACCCCCGCCGCGGCCGTCGCCCCCGCCCTCCGACGCCCCCTCGCGGGCGCCTTCCGCCTCCTCATCGCCGCGGCCGCCCTGGCCGGCCTCCTCCTGGAGGCCCTCGCCATCCCCGCCCCGGCCCGCCTCGCCGCCTCCTTCACCGCGCAGGCCGCCCTCGCCACCGCGCTGGTCTCCGTCTGCACCGCCCACCGCGCCTGGACCGGCCGCCGCCCCGTAACCCCCCGCCTCACGGGCGCCCTCCTCACCTACGTCTCCCTCGCGACCCTCCTCCACCACCTTCCGACCGGCGCCCCCGCCCCCTTCGCGCTCCCCGAAACCGCCGCCCCCACCACGGCCCAAGCGATCTCCCACCTCCTCCTCTTCACGCTCACCCCGCTCGCCACCGCCGCCGACTGGCTCCTGCTGACCACCCCGCGCGGATTCCGTCTCCCCTTCGCCTGGCAGTGGCCGGCCTACCCCCTGCTCTACCTCGGCTTCGCCCTCCCCCTCCCGGCCCCCGCGGGCACCGCCCCCTCCCGCACCCTGGCCCCCACCCTCACCATCGCCGCGGCGAGCTGCCTCCTCCCCCTGGCCGCCATCGCGATCGACCAGGTCAGGCCGACTCCGCGGCTCCACAAGAACCGGATTTCGCCTACGGGGCTCAGTCCGCTAAAGTAGAGCTCGTTGCTTCGGGGTGTAGCGCAGCTTGGCAGCGCGCTTCGTTCGGGACGAAGAGGTCGTGGGTTCAAATCCCGCCACCCCGACTGAAGGAACACAGGAGAGGCACCTACTGATTCAGTAGGTGCCTCTCCTGCTTTGTGCGTCGCTAACTGCGTGACCGGCGTTTCGGATTCGCTCTCTTCGAGGGGGCGCCGCCGTCCGCCGACAGCGAGACGGAGCTGTGGCGTAGCTCATGCGGCGCCCCAGAGGCGCGGCCGCCCCCTACCGTCCGCTGTTGGCGGTCCGGGCGAGGGTGCGGGTGATCACCTCGGCGCGGGCGTTGATCATGTACATGCTTCCCGCGTAGAAGAGGTCCCCGGAGGCGAGATCGCCCAGTGCGAAGAAGCGCGGGACGTCTTCGGGGAGGGTGGAGCGCAGGGCGTTGGTGGCGACGTCGATGCGCATGCCGCCGAGCGGGTTGCGGACGGCGAGGCCGGAACCGGTGAGCGAGTCGACGAAGGGCTCCGCTCGGGTACCGGTGCCGGCCAGGCCGGAGCGGGTGGCGTCGACCACCGCGTCCACACCGGTCAGCCGTCCGCCGCCGTCCTCCAGGGTGAACCCGCCGCCGGGGCGCGCGGTGACGCCGGCGGTTCGGGACCGTACCGTCAACTGGCCGCTGTCCATGGCGTCCAGCAGCGCCCTCGCGGTGGGCGGCGGCATCGGGTTGTACAGCGGTTTGCCGAACGGATGGAAGCGGTTCAGGAACAGCCGCCGGTCGGCGTCCGGCATGGCGCACCAGATGGGTTCCCGCGCCTGGTGCATCATCGCCGCCACCGCCGCGTGGCAGGCGTTGTAGTCCAGCTGGGAGAGGTCCTCGCGCAGCCGCTCGGCCGCGGGCCGGTCCGCGGCGAGCGCGCGGAGGTCCACCCCGGCCGCGGTCAGCTCGTCGCGCAGCAGCCGCCAGGCGTCCCGTATCCGCAGGGTCCCGTCGTGCCCGGTCCGGCGCCGCACCGCCTCCGGCGTCGTGTGGCGCAGCTGGAACGGGGTCTGGGTGGCACGTACCCCCGGCAGCAGGCCGTGCCGGGAGGTCATGGTGATCGGCCCGCGGTGTCCGGAGCGCAGCAGTCCGAGGGCGACGTCCACTCCGGACAGGCCGGTGCCCAGCACCAACACGTGGGCGTCGGCGGCTATCCCGGGCAGTACCGAGCGCAGCGGATAGGGGTCGGGGTGGAAGCCGGGGGCGCCGGTCAGCCGGTAGGGGTCGGCGGGCTCGCCGGTCCCCAGGCACAGCACCACCCGGTCGAAGTGGCTGACGCCGCCGGCGCTGCGGATCATGACGTCGGCGGCGGTCGCCTTCGCCTCGACGGCGAACTCCGGTACCACCCCCACCGTCCAGCCGCGCCGCTCGGCCTCGGCGCGGCCGGACTCCAGATGGGACGTCAGGTACTCGCCGTAGACCCGCCGGGGAACGTAGGAGTCCACCGGCTGCGACGCGTAGGGGGTGTCCCGGTACCGCGGTTCGTCGTGCAGCCAGCGCAGGAAGTGGTCCCGTTCCGCGCACCGCACCGACATGTACCCGGCCTCCCTGTTGACCAGGGCGCAGTCCAGGTCCGGGCGGTAGGCGCGGCCGGTGGCCAGATTGGCCGATCCCTCGTACACCGTGAGGTCACAGCGCGTCTCCTCGCCCTCGAAACGGCGCAGCATGCTGTCCAGCAGGCTGACCGCCGCCGCGCCACCACCGATCACCGCCACACGCATCGTGCATCCCCCTCCGGCCGCCGGGTCTAGCGGTCCGCTTCCAGATCGATGACGGGCAGCCCGCGCGCCTCGTCCAGGCGCCTGGTCAGCGGGCTCGGAAACTCGGTGACCATGACCTCCAGCGTCGGCCGCACGGTGGCCCGTTGGACGTGTCCGCCGACGGTCGAGCCGTCCCGGCGGCCGAGCACCGCGTGCATGTGGACGGAGGGCCGCCCGTCCTTGAGCGCGATGTTGCCGGTCAGGCTGAGCACCTCGGTGTGCTCGGTGACCGGGATCGGCACATGCGTCCTGCTCTCCGGGTCGAAGAGCGAGAGCGCGGCGTCGCGGAAGGCGCCGATACCGGTGAACGAGGCCCCGGCCACCGAGTGGTCGGTGGCGAACTTCTCCAGTACGGGCAGCACGTCATCGTCCTGGTCGAAGACGACGGCGAACATCCGGGGTGCGTCATCGGTCAGCAGGCGGCTGTGCATCTGGGTCAACTCGCTTTCGTGGTGCTGGTGCTGGCGGCCGGGTCGCCGCCGGGGACTTCGGTCGGCGCGGGCGCGGTCGGCGCGGCCTGCCAGCGTTTCTTCAACCGGCCGACGAGGTCGAACTGGTTGATGACCAGTCCCAGGATGACCAGCACGATCGCGGCGGCCTTCAGCGCGCCGAGCGGCTCACCGAGGAGCAGCATCGAGGAGGCCATCCCGAAGACCGGCACGAGCAGCGACAACGGCGCCACGTGGGAGGTCTTGTAGTTGCGCAGCAGATGACCCCACAGGGTGAAGCCGAAGAGGATCGTCGGGTACACCATGTAGGCCAGCGAGCCGAGGCCCACCCAGCCCATGTGCTCGAAGGAGTGGGTGATCGAGCCCCAGCCGTTGATGCCCAGCGAGAGCAGGAACATCGGGATCGGCGGGATCAGGCTCGCCCACACCGTGAACGCCAGCGCGTCGGTCGGGTGCGCCTTCTTGATGACGATGTTGGCCGCCGCCCACGACATCGACGCGCCGATCACCAGCACCGCGCCGACGGCGGTGACCGACCCGTCGGTGATCCCTATGATCAACGCGATGCCGACGGCCGCCACCACCACGCCGGTCAGCTGACGCGGGACGACCCGCTCGCGCAGCATCGCCGCCGCCAGCCCGATGGTCCAGAACGCCTGGAGCTGCATCACCACCGAGGCGAGCCCGGCGGAGAACCCGAAGTGCATCCCGGCGAAGAGCAGTCCGAACTGACCGATGCCGAAGAACAGCCCGTATAACGCGATGTAGCGCCACGGCACTTGGGGGCGCTTGAAGAAGAACACCGCGGGCACGGCCGCCAGCAGGAACCGCAGCGAGGCCAGCAGGTAGGGGTCGAACGACCGTAGGCCGATGTCGATGATGGCGAAGTTGACCCCCCAGATCACCATCACCAGGACGCCGCCCAGAAACTTCGAGATCGGCAAGGAACCCTCCTTCAACGGGTGCGCTCGACAGGCTGGGCAGCCGGTTCGGTACGTATCACCTGGAAGGCCTCGGCCAGCCGGCCGTCGGCCAGGCCGCCCGCCGCGGCCTGCCCGCGCAGCCTCGAACGTATGTCGTCCGCCAGGTTCGCACGATGGGCGGTCTGCGACGTGTGGGCGCGCAGTGCGGCCAGCTTGCGGTCGAAGGCGTCGGTGACGTCGACCCAGGTGTCGGGGCGCGGCGAGGTCATCACCCAGATCTCCGGGACGACGCACGGCGCCAGCCCCTCGGACAGCAGCAGTTCCGGGTAGGCGCGCGGATTGCGGGCGTCCGGGTAGAGCGCCGCCAGCGCGGCCTCTCCCGCGGCGCGGTGGTCGGGATGGACGTCCGGCAGGAAGTCCCAGTTGATCTCCGGGCTCTGGATCAGCGCCCGCTGGGGCCGGACCCGCCGGATCACCCGGGTGATCTCCCGCCGCAGTTCCAGGCCGGCCGTCAGCTCCCCGTCGGGCAGGCCGAGGAAGACGACCTCCTTGACGCCGAGGACGTCGGCGGCGGCCCGCTGCTCCGCCTCCCGGACGGCGGCCAGTTCGGCGCGCGGGACGGCCGGGTCCTCGCCTCCGGCCGCCCCGTCGGTCAGCACCAGATAGGTCACCTCGGTGCCCGCCGCGGTCCACTGCGCGATGCTGCCGCCCGCCTTGAAGTCCACGTCGTCCGGGTGCGCGACGATCGCCAGCACCCGGTCCACATGGCCGAACGGGGGCTCGGCGGATCCGGCGTACGTCACGCGGGCTTCACCCCGGCGGTGAACAGGAAGGACCGCGGCACGTTGGGCATCGAGCGCGGCGGCACCGGGTGCGGCCAGCGGTCGAAGTCGGCGCCCTCCTCACCGGGCTGGAGCAGCTGCTCGGTCGCCCAGCCGCAGGACTCCAGGAACTCCTCCGGCTCGTCGGTGCCGAACAGCCAGGGGTTGCCGTCCTCCATCAGCACCCGCATGAAGCCCTTGGCGAGCGGGTTGTGGAGGGTGGCCCGGCTGGTCATGTCGCCGATCAGCACGGACCCGGGCGCGGACAGCTCGCGCAGCGAACCCAGCAGGTCGCGCACCACGTCCTCGGGCAGGAAGAAGAACAGTCCCTCGGCCACCCACAGGGTCGGCTGCCCGGGGTCGAAGCCCGCGGCGTGCAGCTCGTCCTGCCATCCGGCGGCCAGGTCGACCGGAACCGAGTGGCTCTTGCTGACGGCTCCCTCCGTCTGCCGCGGCGGGTTCTCGGCCAGCAGCGCCGCCTTGGTCTCCAGCAGCGCCGGCCGGTCGAGCTGGTAGAGCGTGACGCCCTCGGGCCAGGTCAGCCGCACCGCCCGCATGTCCATCCCGGCGGCCACCAGCACCACCTGGCGGATGCCGCGCTCCTTGACGGTGCGGACGATGGCGTCGTCCATGTAGCGGGTGCGCACCAGCACGAACGGGACGACCGCGGAACCGGCGTAGCGTTCGAGCAGTTCGAAGCCGGTCTCACCGGCGACCAGCCGTGCGTAGGGGTCGTCGAAGATGCGGTCCGGCCGCTCGGACTCCACCGCGCGGGCGGCGGCGGTCCACTGCGCGGTCTTGGACACCGGCTCCATGACCTGATTCACCGATTCCATGTGTCACTGCTCCCCGTCTGTAGAAAGTGGGCCCGGGTGGGGTCAGACATCCCGGCGCCGGAAGATGCTGTGCAGGACCATGCTGAAGACCGCTTTTCCCTGCGGGTCCAGCAGTTCGCACCGGGGGCGGACGATGCCGGAGCCGCGGCGGCCGAGCACCGGGGCGATCCCCAGCACCGTCAGCCGGGCCTGCAGCACGTCCCCGGCCCGCACCGGTTGGAGGAAGCGCAGCTCGTCCACGCCGGGCGAGCCCTCCCCTGCGGACCGGTTGAGGATCTCCTCGACGTAGCGCCGCATGAACAGCGAGGCCGTCAGCCAGCCGCTGGCCACCAGGCCGCCGAAGGAGGAGTCCCGGGCCTTCTCCGGGTCGGTGTGGAAGACCTGCGGGTCGTAGGCGCGGCCGAAGCTGAGGATCTCCTCCTCGGTGACCTCGACCTTGCCCAGCTCGAACACGTCTCCCACGTGAAAATCTTCTAGGTAGAGCATTTGCCGAACCGACCTACCATTCCGCGCTGATGAGTTCCTCCGGCCGGGCTCCGGCCAGCCGGTACCGTTCCGGGTCGGCCGGGCGGCCGGTGTAGAGCCGGAAGAGGGTGGGGACATCGGTGTGCAGCCGCGCCGGCTCCCGGTCCTCGACCGGTGAGCCGAGGACCAGTTCCCGGTCGTCGAGCGTGACGTGCACCTGCGGGGTGGCGACCACCCGGGCGCATCCGGCGAGCGCCTCCAGCGCCTCGGGCACCCCCGCGCTCCGGTACGCGTCGGACATCCCCAGCGTGTCCCGGACGTCACCGCCGTGGATCCAGGTGCCCAGGGCCGCCAGATCCTTGGCGCCGCCGGCCGCGCGGATCGCGGGGCCGGCCACCGTCAGACCGTGCTCGAACTCCGCCAGCACGTCGGCGAACGGCCAGTCCCGGCGCTCCTCGACGTCCCGTTGGTTCTGGTCGTGGCTCGCCTTGTACGCCGCGCCGGCGGTGAGCCCCACCAGTGCCGCCGCACAGTGCGCGACCACATCGCGCACCGTCCACGCCGGGCACGCCGCCGTGACCCGCTCGACCATGCCCGACGGCAGGTCGCGCAGCGCGGGCACCAGGGTCTCGCGCTCGGCGCGCAGCAACCGCTCGGGGACGGTCTCGACGGCGGGTGCCGTCACGCCACGCCCGCCCGGAAGTACCGCCCCTCGATCCGCCGCAGGGTGCGGAAGTCGTCGATGTCCAGGGTCTCCATGTCGATCTCCTCGCCACTGAGCCGGGAGACCAGCAGCATGAACTCGACGAACGCGAGGGAGTCGATCAGGCGGTTCTCCAGGATGTCGAGGTCCGCGTCGATGTCGGAGATCTCCGGGTGGCGGGCCAGGATCCACTGCTTGAGCTGTTCCTGTTCAGACTGCATGGGACGTCCCTTCGGTAGTTGCGGCTGATGCCAGTGCCTGGTCTGCCTTCGCGACGGCTTCGTCGGCCGCCGCCCAGTCGCCGTAGCGGTCGTGCAGTACGGCGAGCCACCGCTCCAGGCCGAAGGCGACGCAGCTGGTGAACACCGGCCGTCCGCTGTCGGCCAGTTGGATGTCGCAGCGCTCGCCGAAGAAGTTGCGGTGCTTGTTCACCGACGCGATGGCCAGATCCCCGGCCAGGAACTCGTACTTGACCGGCGCGATGCGCTGCAGCAGTGCGCGCGGGCCCTCGCCGTCGAAGAACGGGTCGGTCGCCGCCTCCTTGCGCAGCGGCAGGTCCAGCTCCTCGGCGAACCGCAGGATGCGCGACGAGAAGCGGTCGATGTGCTCCTCGACGAACTCCTGCTCGCCCAGGGCCACGATCTCCCGCATGTGGAAGCCGAGCAGCCGGCGCAGCCCGGTGTACCGCTCCTCCCGGCGGAAGCAGCGGCCGACCAGGGTGATCAGGGTGTTGCCCGGCAGGCTCGTGCCCTCCATCCCCAGGTAGACCGCGTAGCAGGTGGCCGACGGCAGGGCGATCTCCGCGCTCTGCAGTTGCTCCGGGGGGAACGCCTCGATGGCGCAGGCGTCCTGGCCCTGCGGGCGGCGCTCCAGGTCCAGCGCGTTGACCACCAGCGCCTGGTGCGGGAAGTTCTGGTAGTAGTCGAGCTTCGCCAGCTTGGCCACGGGCAGCAGCGGCGCTCCGATGACCGGTTCGGCGCCGACCCCGATGCCCCACCGCTCGAACATGTCGTCCAGGCGCCGCAGGAGCCGGGCTTCGCCGGCAGGCAGGTAGGCGAGTCCGTTCGCTTCCATTCCGACCTCCTTCGCCCGGATCAGACGTCCGGCAGCAGGTCGTCGGCGAAGATCCCCGACTTGAGCATGAAGGACATCGGCTTGCGCACGACCTTGCGCTCCAGCTCGCGGCGGGCCGGGTCGGAGACCACCCGCTCGCGGAACTCCAGTGGCTTGGCGATGCCGGCGTCCCGGTAGACCTGCGGGTTGTAGAAGGAGCGGAGGCTGAAGACGATGTACCGCTTCAGGTACTGCTCGATCTCCAGGCGCTGCTGGTCGGTCATGGTCTTCGCCAGCTGGGAGTACAGCATCGAGACCAGCTCGCGGCCGAACGCGATGTGCCGGGACTCGTCCTCGTGGTGCACCCGGTTGACCTTGCGGATGGTCTCGTGCAGGGAGTCGTCGGCGGCCATCCGCATGTTGTAGAAGTCGACGATCTCCTCGAAGAGGAGGATCCTGGAGAACACCAGGAAGTTCTCCACCTGCGCGTTGTCATGCGGAATGGAGTGGAGATTCGGCCCGGTGTAGATCTTGTCGCCGTACCGGAGGCAGAACTCGGCGAAGAACCACATGTGTTCGTTCTCTTCGCCGATGAAGTGGTGGAAAAAGTCCGACGGCAATTCGAAGCCGGTCGTGTGGATCCGCTTGATGACCTCGATCAGCAGCTCGCGGATTCCCTCGACGTTGAGGCTGTAGAAGTTGATGCTCTCCCAGCGGGACAGCCGCTGCGCCTCCTCGGTCGTCAGCTCCTTGGCGACCTCGGTGCCGTAGGTGGAGACCAGGTCATCGCTCATCCACGACATCTGCTCGGGCAGCGAATCGGGCCAGTCGAACTCGCGATACGGGTTGTAGTAGCCGTCCACCGACTTGTCGATGAGCCGCTTGAGGATCTCGGCGAACCGAGCCGACTGCTCCGGCACTTGCGGCGCCTTGCTGGCTACTGCGGACATGCTTCTCCCTGTCGGTAAAAGACTGGAGGTGGGCAAGAGGGGGGTGTTCGGGCACTACTAGTCGCGGAGCCGTGAATTCCATGAACTTCACGACGTCCGCTGTGTGGAGTTGCGGGATCCGCTTATCCGCCGCGGTCACTGGCGGGCTGGCAGACATTCACGATGTTAGGCGACCGATACAGCCACGGGCCAGCGTCATTCTTCGCGGCACTAAGCGGAGTTCACGTCTCCAATTTCACCGTGTGTCGCCCCTGGCGAGGGCCTGAGCAGCCAATTCCCCGGTTGTTGCGGGAACATTGCAGCTACATTAAGTGATCAAGGTGCCCTCAAACGTGAGTTTGACCCCGCTGGACGTTTTTCGGCCGACCCTGAAGGCACACAAACCCGAGGTCACGGCGGATCTTGACGGTCGACGGGGCTCTCAACTGCTCTTCAGGGGCGGGCGGTTGGCGTCACGCTTTGGCGCGATCAATACACTGCTCGCTTCCCCATCCTCGAACAACTGAGGTCTGGAGCGACCACTGGGACTCCCCGCGGGATGCGCCCCCGGCTGCGCGAGCGGCCTGCCCCTTTATCACAATGCGAACGGCAGGCGTCCCTGGTATATGAATAACCGACCGAAGAGTATTTATGCGCCGCCCGCCAGGTAAGACGCTTTTCCCGAGGAAGCGGGGCGAGGGCGCCGGCGCGTCGTCTCCGCACGCGGAATTGCCCCGGCTCCCGCGCCCGTTGCGTTCCCCGCGCACCGGGACGCCGTCGGGAACGTCCGGCCGAGCCCGTTCGGCCCGTGAGCGTCGGGGACCGGGGCCCAGTCCCCGGTACGGCACCGTCGCACCGCGGACTCCGCCGTCTGCCGTAGGCCAGTACGCTCCCGTCTCATGAGCGTGGACACGGGGCGGGACGGAAGACGGGACACGGTCGAGCTGGTCTACCGGCCGGCGCGCGCGGACCTCCTCGCGGGCGTCCGGGTGCGTGAGCGCCGCCGGCGCCTCCACCTGGTCCGGTGGGGCTTCACGGGACTGTCCGGCGCCGGCGCCGTGCTGGCCGTGACCGCGCCGCGAGGCTCAGCCCAGTCGTTCGTGACCGCCGTCTTCTGCGCCGCCCTGATCTGGTCGATCCCGCGTCTCCAGGCCCACCACGCGCTGCGCACGGTCTCCTGGCAGGGCGAGTACCGCACGTCCGTGAGCGAGACGGGCATCACGGCCGAGACCGCGCATGTGACGCTCGTACAGCGCTGGTCGGTCTTCCGCGGCTACCGCGAGACCCGCGACCACGTGGTGCTGCTCAGCCGCGACCCGAACATCCTGCTCGTGGAGGTACTGCCCAAGCGCGGGCTGCGCGACGCGCACGACGCGGAGCGGCTGCGGGAGCTCGTGGACCGCCATCTGCCCCGCTTGTGAACCCGGGCGCTTTGCATCGGGCGGGTATCCGGAAGCGCTTGGTCGTATCGTTCCTTTCAGGTCGCCGGTCGCGTGCACACGCACCCGGGGACCGTGCCGCACGACCGTCTGAACAGGAGTGATCCGCCCGTGTCCTCGTCCGCCCCGGCGCCGGCCTCCGTGCGGCCCGTCCGCGTGCTGCTGGTGGAGGACGACGAGCTGATGCGCCGGTCCTTCACCGTCGCGCTGGAGCGCTACGGCTACCAGATGGCGGCCGCGGCCGACGGGCTGGCGGGCCTCGAGCGCTTTCGCGACGAGAGCTTCGACCTGTTGATCCTGGACGTGATGCTGCCCGGTCTGGACGGGATCGGACTGTGCCGCAGGGTCCGGGAGACCAGCCTGGTGCCCGTATTGATGATGTCCGCCCGCGGCGACGGGCTCGATGTCGTCGCCGGTCTGGAGGCCGGGGCGGACGACTATGTGGTCAAGCCCGTGGACACCTACGTGCTCGTGGCGCGCATCCGCTCGCTGCTGCGGCGGGCGACGTACGCGCCTGCCCCGGGGCCCGAGCGGGCGGCGGGCGAGGGTCCGCCACCGGCCGGGACGGAGCCGCTGGTCTTCGGGGATCTGACCATCGACACCGGCGGCATGGAGGTGTTCGTCTCCGGACGTCCGGTGGCGCTGACCCCGACGGAACTGAAGCTGCTGCTGGAGTTCGCCGCCCACCCGGGCATCGTGCGGGAGCGGCACACGCTGCTGCGCAACGTCTGGGAGTACGGCTGGGACGGCGACAGCCGGGTCGTGGACCTGTGTGTGCAGCGGCTGCGCAGGAAGCTGGGCCGGGACCGGATCGAGACGGTCCGCGGCTTCGGCTACAAGCTCAGGCGCTGAGGCCGGTGCGCCCGTTCCAGCGGCCGCGCAGGGCCCGGGTGTCGCTGCGCTGGAAGATCGCCGCGCTGGCCGCGGCCACGGCCTGCCTGGTGGCGGTGGCGGTGGGCGTGCTGGTGCACCTGTGGACCGCGCAGGACATCCGCAGCCGGGCCGAAGCGCAGGCGTTCAACAGGCTGTACTCGGCCATGGACACCTACCGGCGCACCGGAACCCTCACGGACGGAGCCGAGCTCGATCCGGCCGGGCTGCCCACCGCGCTGCGGCACCCGGCCGACGGCGCGCGACATACGGCCCACGACGGGCGCGTCGAGGGGAACGTGGGGCCGAGCGCCTGGGCCGCCCAGCGGGTCGACGGCCCCGGCAGCCGGGTGCTGGCGGTGCAGGTCAACATGAGCCCGGAGCTCCACACCCTGCGCCGGCTCGACGTGGTCATGGCGGTGGCCTCGCTGGTCGCGATCGCGGCGGCCGTACCCGTGGCGGTCTACGGGGCCGGGCTGCTCGGCCGCCGGCTGCGGCGGGTCTCCGAGACCGCGGGGCGGATCTCGGCCGGGGACCTCGACGCCCGGACCGGGCCCACCAAGGGCCGCGACGAGGTGGCCGACATCGCCGCCACCGTCGACCTCATGGCCGACAGTCTCGGCCGACGGCTGCGCACCGAGCGGCAGTTCACCGCGGACGTGGCCCACGAGCTGCGCACCCCCGTCGGCGGTCTGCTGGCCGCCGCCGACCTGCTGCCGCCCGGTGAGACGGAGGATCTGCTGCGGGCCCGGGTGCGCGATCTGCGCGGGCTGGTGGAGGACCTGCTGGAGATCTCCCGGCTCGACGCCGGCGCCGAGCAGCCGGTGCGCGCCCGTGTCCCGCTCGGGGCGGTCGTCCGCGAGGCCGTGCTGCGCACCGGCCTCGCCACCGACGTCACCGTCGCCGGCGCACCGCGCGGAGCGGACGCACCGACCGCGCGGGCCGTGGACGCCGCGCACCCCGGGGACACCGTGGAGACCGACCCGCGCCGCCTGGAACGGATCGTCGGCAACCTCGTCGTCAACGCCCACCGGCACGGGGACACCCCGGTGCAGGTCACCGTCGACGGCCCTACCGTCGTCGTACGCGACCACGGCCCCGGCTTCCCCGCGGAGCTGCTGCGCGAGGGCCCGCGCCGCTTCCACACGGGCGCCGCGGAGCGCGGCACGGGCCACGGCCTCGGCCTGACCATCGCCCTGGGTCAGGCCAGGCTCCTCGGCGGCGAACTGCGCCTGGACAACGCCCCGGACGGCGGCGCCGTCGCGCGCCTGCGCCTGCCGCACTGACCGCCCACCCGCTACAGAACCGCTACGAAGCGGAGCGGACGCCGATACACGACGGCCGAGGTCCCGATACGTCCTTCGGACACCTTTCGAAGTGCACCCTTCCGCACCCGAAGACCGCACCCGAAGAGGAGTCCCCGTGACCGCCGCCCCCATGGACACGCTCGCGCAGCACCCGCCGACCGGGATCGCGGCCGCCACCACCGACCTGTCGAAGGCCTACGGCAGCGGCGACACCCGTGTCGTCGCCCTGGACCGGGTCAGCATCGCCTTCCGCGAGGGCGAGTTCACCGCGATCATGGGCCCCTCCGGCTCCGGCAAGTCCACCCTGATGCACTGCGCCGCCGGGCTCGACGCGTTCGACTCCGGCTCCGTCCGCATCGGCACCACCGAACTGGGCACGCTCGACGACCGGCGGCTCACCCGGCTGCGCCGCGACCGGATCGGCTTCGTCTTCCAGGCGTTCAACCTGCTGCCGACGCTGACCGCGCTGGAGAACATCACGCTGCCGCTGACCATCGCCGGACGCCGCGCCGACCAGCAGTGGCTGGACCGCGTGATCACCATGGTCGGCCTCTCCCAGCGCCTCGGCCACCGGCCCGCCCAGCTGTCCGGCGGGCAGCAGCAGCGCGTCGCCGTGGCCCGCGCCCTGGCCTCCCGGCCCGCGATCGTCTTCGGCGACGAGCCCACCGGCAACCTCGACTCCCGCGCCGGGGGCGAGGTCCTGGGCTTCCTGCGCGACTCGGTGCGCGAACTCGGTCAGACCGTGGTCATGGTCACCCACGACCCCGTCGCCGCCGGATACGCCGACCGCGTGGTCTTCCTCGCCGACGGCCGCCTGGTCGACGAGATGGCGCACCCCAGCCCCGACCGGGTCCTGGACGTCATGAAGACCTTCGACACCCGCCCACGCACCAGCTGACGCGCGCACGCGCCGACCGACCCGCGACCGGAACGGACCGGCCGCGCTCGCCTTCGTCGAGCCCGGCCCCCGGGCCCCCGCGCCCGCGCCCGCGTCGCCCCCTCCCCGTACCTCTCCCCGTCACCGAAAGCCGCCCATGCTGAGAACAGCCCTGCGCAACGTCCTCGCGCACAAGGCCCGTCTGGCCATGACCGTCCTCGCGGTCTGTCTGGGTGTCGCGTTCGTCTGCGGCACCCTCGTCTTCGCGGACTCCTCCGCCGCCGCCCACCGCGCCGCCGCGTCGAGGAGCTTCGCGGACATCGCGGTCACCGTGACCGCGAAGGCGCCCGCTCCGGGAGCCGACGCGGACCGGCGCGGCACCGTGCTGGACGACGCGCTCGTACGGAAACTGGCCGGCGTGCCCGGTGTCGCCGCCGTGCGCCCGTCGGCCGACGGCTCGGCCACCTTGAACGCGGCGGACGGCACTCCGCTCCGGGCCGGCAAGGCGTGGGCGAACCTGGCCGCCGCCTACGTACCGGGCAAGGACGGCAGGGACGCCCGCCATCCGCTGCTCAAGGGCCGTGCCCCGCAGGGCGGCGGGGAGATCGCCGTCGACAGCGGCACCGCCGCCGCCGGCCGGTTCGGCATCGGCGACACGATCACGCTGGCCACCGACGGCCCGGTCATGACCAAGCGGCTCGTCGGGATCGTCACCACCCACGACACCCGGGTGACCAGCGGCGGCACCCTCGCCCTGTTCGACAAGGCGACCGCCCAGCGGCTGTTCGCCTCCCCCGGCCACTACACCGGGATCGACCTGTCCGCCGCGCCCGGCACCGACCAGGCCGAACTCACCGACCGGGTCACCGCCCAGCTCCCGGCCGACCGGGCCGAGGCCACCAGCGGCGCCGCCCAGGCCGCCCAGCAGGCCACCTACGTCGACACCCTGACCCGGGGCTACGAGAAGCTGCCGATGGTCTTCGCCGGGGTCTCGCTGTTCATCGGCTCGTTCCTCGTCGTCAACACCTTCACCATGCTCGTGGCGCGGCGCACCCGTGAGATCGCGCTGCTGCGGGCGATCGGCGCCGAACGCCGCCAGGTGGTCCGCTCCGTCCTGCTGGAGGCGCTGCTGCTCGGCCTCGCCGCGTCGGCGGCCGGCTTCCTGCTCGGCCTCGGCATCGCCTCCGTACTGCCCGACGTCCTGGGCAGCGCCGCGGACCCGCTGCCCGACGGGCCCCTGGTGATCGGCCCGCGTCCCGTCGTGGCGGCGCTCGGCGTGGGCGTGGGCGTCACCGTGCTTGCCGCGTGGCTGCCGTCCCGCAGGGCGGCGAAGGTCGCGCCCGTCGAGGCGATGCGCGCGGCCGAACAGCCGCCCTCGGCCGCCCGTTCCCGGATCCGCGGCGCGGTGGGGCTGGTCCTCCTCGTCCTCGGCGCCGGGCTGCTGGTGTCGCTCACGGGGGCGAAGGACGCCTCGGTGGAGAACCTCCAGCGCGCGATGTTCGGCTGCGCCGTCCTCGTCATCGCCATGATCATGCTGGCGCCGCCGCTCGCCGCCGTCGTGATCGGGGCGACCGGACGCCTGACCGGCCGCTTCGGGATCACCGGCCGCCTGGCACGGGAGAACGCGCTGCGCGACCCGCGGCGTACCGCGGCCACCGCCGCCACCCTGATGATCAGCACCGCCCTGGTCACCGGGCTCGCCGTCGTCGGGAACTCCACCGGACAGGCCCTCGACCGCCAGGCCGCGGCCGGCCTCGGCGCCGACTACGTCATCGGCACCCGCACCCCCACGACGGGCATCGACCCGGCCGCGGTACGACGGGTCGCCGAGACCTCCGGGGTGCGGACCGCGGCCGCCGTCACGGACTCCACGGTGTTCATCGGCGGCGGCGTCCGGCAGATCTCCGGCGTCGACCCCGACGCCGTGCCCGCCGTCATGAAGCTCGACTTCGTCAGCGGCTCCATAAGGGACCTCGGTCCGGGCCGGATCGCCGTCTCCAGCACCACCGCCCGGGAACACGGCGTGAGCACGGGCGGCAGGCTCGGCGCCCGCATGGGCCAGAGCCAACGGCTCAAGCAGTACACCGTCGTGGGCGTCTACAAGGACAACCCCGTCGCCCACGACGCGCTGGGCGCCCGCGGCGAGGTGCAGCGCAGCAGTTTCCGGCCCGGCTCCGTCCAGCGCATCCTGGTCCGCACCGACGACGGCGCCGCCTCGAGGACCATCGAGGACCGGCTGCGCTCCGCCGTGGGCGACAGCCCGCTGCTGACCGTGCGGGACCGCGAGGCACTCGTCCACGAGTCCGCCGGCGCCCTGGGCGACCTGCTGACGCTGATGTACGGGCTGCTGGCCATCGGCGCCGTGATCTCCGCACTGGGCATCGTCAACACGCTGGCCATGTCGGTCGCGGAGCGCACCCGCGAGATCGGCGTACTGCGCGCCATCGGCATGGACCGCGCCGCCGTCCGCCGGATGATCCGCCTGGAGTCGGTGACCGTCGCCGCCTTCGGCACGCTACTGGGCCTGGCGGGCGGGCTGTTCGGCGCCTGGGCGGTCGGCGCGCTGGCCAACGGCGCGCTGGAGCAGTACTCCCTGGCGCTGCCCTGGGGAACGCTGCTCCTGGTGTGCCTGACCTCCCTCGCGATCGGCGCGCTCGCGGCCGCCGTCCCGGCCCGCCGGGCAGCGGCCCTGAGCCCCCTGGAGGCCGTGGCGGAGATCTGAGGCCGGTCTCACCCGCGCCGCCTCCGGCATCCCCACGGCGTCGGTTCAGATCCCGGACCCGCCGGTCAGCACGTCGCGCAACACCCCGTCGGGAGCCGGGCCGACCACGCGGTCGTCCGCGACCGCCACCAGTTCCCGCAGTCCGGCGACCAGTCCGGAGCGCACGTCGACGGGCAGCCTGCCCACCAGCGCGGCGATCTCCCGGTGCCGGTGGTCGAGCACGGTCCGCACCAACTCGCCGCCGGGCTCCGTGAGGCGCAGGACGACCTCTCGGCGGTTGTCCGGGTTGACCTTGCGGTCGACGAGGCCGCCGGTCTCCAGCCGCTCCACCATGCGAAGCGCCGTCGACGGGTTGACGCCGAGTGTGGTGGCCAGCTCGGCGAGCTTGACCGGCCCGGACCCGTCGAGGACCACCAGGGCGCGCAGTTGCGGCAGCGTCAGCGTGCTGCCGACCTCGTTGAGCGCCCGGGCCGACAGCGCGACCAGGAGGCGTGAGGCGGTCATCAGCGTCCCGGTGACCTCCTCGGTGTCCTGCGCGAGACCGTCCGCCGCGGGGTCCTGGTCCCGCCCGGACGCGAGGGCGGGTGGCTGCGCGCCGCACGCTCCGTGATGTCTGTTCATCATTTTGTTATCACCAGCATATTTATTATTGCACTCTGCAATGTTACGTTGAGTGGGATGACCCGATCCTGCGCCGGCGCGGCAGGGCCGGCAGCGGGATGTGGGAACCGCGACCGTTGAGTTGATCCACCGAGGGTATGCGTGGGTCCACCTCGGGCGTGGACATGGCGGGGAAGCCGCAGACGACATCCGCCGCACCGCCGCCGGTCGGTACTGAATTTCTGCCAGACGAAGCGGCGGTACCCCGTGGCCCGGCCCGACGCCGCCCGGAACCAGAGGAGGTCGGGGCCCCCGCCGCCCGGCCGCCCGACCGACGAGAAGATCGCACACCTGGGGGACTTCCACGTCCTGCCCAGAGTCGCGGTGATCACCGCCCTGGCGGTCCCCGTCGGAGCGCTCGCCGCGCTCGCCGCGGTGGGCCTGCTCAAACTGATCGCCCTGTTCACCAACCTGTGCTTCCACGGCCGCTTCTCCTTCGGCGAGGCCACGCCGGGCGGCACCGCGCACTGGTGGCTGATCCTGCTGATGCCGGTGCTCGGCGGCCTGGCCATCGGGGTGCTGGCCCGCTTCGGGTCCGAGAAGATCCGCGGCCACGGCATGCCGGAGGCCATCGAGTCGATCCTCGTCGGAGGCAGCAGGGTCCAGCCCCGCGTCGCGGTCCTCAAGCCGGTCTCGTCGGCGATATCCATCGGCTCCGGCGGCCCGTTCGGCGCCGAAGGGCCGATCATCATGACCGGAGGCGCGCTCGGCTCGATCCTCGCGCAGTTCCTCCGCGTCACCACCGACGAACGCAAGACCCTGCTGGTGGCCGGGTCCGCCGCGGGCATGGCGGCGACCTTCAACGCACCGCTCGCCGCGATCCTGCTCGCCGTCGAGCTGCTGCTCTTCGAATGGCGGCCGCGCTCCTATCTGCCCGTCGCCGTCGGCGCGGTGACCGCCGCCCTCGTCCGCGGACCGATCCTGGGCACCGGGCCCCTCTTCGGCGGCGCCCACGTCCCCGCCGAACTGCCGCCCCTGGCCTACGGGATGTGCGTCGTCGCGGGACTCGCCGCGGGGCTGCTCGCCCTCCTGGCCACCTGGCTCGTCTACTTCTCCGAGGACCTGTTCGCCAGGCTGCCGGTGCACTGGATGTGGTGGCCCGCCATCGGAGGCGCCGTCATCGGCGTCGGCGGACTCATCGAGCCCCGGGCACTGGGCGTCGGCTACGACGTCATCGACCAGCTGCTGACCGGCCGTGCCACCGTCGGACTGATTCTCGGCATCCTCATCGTCAAGACCCTCATCTGGGGCCTCTCCCTCGGCTCCGGCACCTCCGGGGGCGTCCTCGCCCCCATGTTCATGATCGGCGGTGCGCTGGGGGCCGCCGAAGCGCTCGCCTTTCCCGCCGTCAGCCCCGGCTTCTGGGCCCTGGTCTCCCTGGCGGGCGTCCTCGGCGGCGTCATGCGCTCCCCGCTCACCGGCATCGTCTTCTGCCTGGAACTGACCCACGAGATCCACGCCCTGGTCCCCATGGTGATCACCGCCTCATCGGCGTACCTGCTCTCGGTGATCGTCCTCAAACGGTCGGTCCTGACCGAGAAGCTCGCCCGCCGCGGCCTCCACCTCACCCGCGAGTACTCCGTGGACCCCCTCGAAGTGCACCTCGTCCGCCAGCTCGAAACCCCGGTGACGACCACGTTCCGCACCGACCAGACCGCCGCCGAGGCCGCCGCGCGGCTCGACGGGGCCCATCGGGCGGGCGACCCCGACGGTGTGCTCGCCCAGCGGCTCTACCCGGTCCTGGACGACGCGGGGCTGCTGGCCGGGGTCGTCACCCGCGCCGAGCTGCTGCACCACACCCCGGACGGCGACCGGCCGCTGAGCGCGCTGGCCCGACCCGCGATCACCGGCCATCCGGACGAGACGCTGCGGACCATCGCCAACCGCATGGCCGCCCACCACGTCACCCGCGTGGTCGTCACCTCCCGCGGGACCCCTCGCCGCGTCGAAGGGGTCCTGACCCTGCGTCATCTGCTGGAAGCGCGCCGGGTCGACCTGCACGAGGAGCAGCACGCCGAACGCGTCCTGATTCCGTTCCGGCGGGTGCCCCGGCAGGGCATACCGGCCCTGGCGGCCCCCGTCGACGCGCTCAGCGACGCCGCCGGCCGCTGATCCCCCGCGCCGCGCCGACCGCCGGATGGCGGTACGGCGCGGCCGGTGTACGCGAGCGGTAGACGACGTAGGGGCGCAGGAGGTACCCGACCGGTGCGCTGAAGGCGTGCACCAGACGGCTGAACGGCCACAGCGCGAACAGCGCCATCGCCAGCAGCGCGTGCACCTGGTAGACGAGCGGCGCGTGCGCCATGGCGGGGACGTCGGGGTCGAGGGCGAACAGGCTGCGGAACCAGATCGAGACGCCGAGGCGGTAGTCGTAGGAGTCCGCGGCCACACCGGAGGCCGTGGCCGTCAGGCCCGCCAGCAGCACCGCCGTGAGCAGCGGATAGACCGCCCGGTCGCTGCGGCTGGTCGCGGCCCGTACCGCGGGCACCCGCAGCCGGCGGTAGAGCAGTACGGCCAGGCCGGCCGCGGTGGCCAGGCCCGCGGCGCCCCCGACCAGCAGCGCGTTCTCGTGGTAGAGGTGGTTGCTGATGTGCAGCCGGTCGGTCAGCGACTCCGGCACGAGCAGTCCCCCGGCATGTCCGGCGATGACGAACAGCAGGCCGTAGTGGAAGAGCGGGCCGCCGATCCGCAGCAGCCGGCTCTCGTGCAGCTGGCTGGAGCGGGTGGTGAAGCCGAACCGGTCGTAGTGGTAGCGCCAGGTCGTTCCCCCGGCGAGCAGGACCAGCGTGAGATACGGCAGTACGCCCCACAGCGCGACGTGCAGATGCTTCATCCGCGGGCTCCTTGGTCGCTCGGTCGCGGCCGGGCCGAGAACGGCTCCAGGCCCACGGTCTCGGTCGGCGGCCCGTTGCGGACGAGCCTGAGGGCCGCCTCGCGGCTGGCCGGCGCCGCCCCCGGAAGGCCGAGGCAGACGGCCTGGAGGAGGTCGGCGTACGGGCTGCGGTAGGCGATCAGGGCGAAGCGCAGCACCTCGAGGGCGGCTCGGTACTCGCTCAGCAGCACCGCGCCCGCACCGGGGCTGCGGGCGGCGAACTCCAGGACCACGGGCAGGAAGTCGGGCAGTTCCTCCTGCGGCGGCACCCAGCCGTGCTCGCGGTAGAGGGACTTCAGACGGGCCAGTGAGGAGCCGCGGCGGCGGGTGTCGCCGTCGGTGTAGTACGTGAGGTAGAGGCAGCGCCGCCGGCTGCGGTCGAAGGTGGCGACGTAGCGGGAGGCGAGCTCGATGGGGTCGGCTCCCGCCAACCGCCCGCAGAAGCCGAGCAGTAGCTCGATCTCCGCTCCCGGTAGGGGGAGAAGGGCGGAGCGGACCGTGTCCAGCCGCTGCGGCCAGTCGTCGTCCGGGTAGCCGAGCAGCAGCGAGGCGGCCTGGTGGACGACGGGGCCGACGGGGCGGGTCATCGGCGCTGCTCCGGGGCGCGCGGGAAGAGCCCGGCGGGCCGTCCCCTGCCGTTCCAGTTCAGCAGGTTGACCCGCCCGCGCAGCCCGGTGGGGGTGCCGGCATGTCCCCCGGGTGCGGCGTGGAAGGCGTCGGCGCCGTCGCCCGGCATCATCCCGGGGCCCGCGACGCCGTCCAGGCTGCACCCCTGCGCGGCCTCGTCGTGCGGGGCGCCGGCGGAGTAGCTGGTCGGGATCACATACCGCTCTTCGTACTTGGCCAGGGCGAGGAGCCGGTAGAGGTCCAGAACGCCCCGCTCGTCCAGGCCCACCGCGGCCGCGATGTCCGGGTCCTGCTCCTCCCCGAGGTTGACCCGCCGCATATGGGCGCGCATCGCCGCGAGCCGGCACAGCGCGGCCTCCACCGGGGCCGGGTCGCCCGCGGTGAACAGTCCGGCGAGGTACTCCAGAGGGATGCGCAGGGCGTCGATCGCGCCGAACAGGCTGGCCGGGTCCTCGCCGTCGTGCCCCGTGGCGGTCAGCGCCTCCACCACCGGCGACAGCGGCGGGACGTACCAGACCATCGGCATCGTCCGGTACTCCGGGTGCAGCGGCAGCGCCACCCGGAAGCGGGTGATCAGCGCGCGGACCGGTGAGCGGCGGGCGGCCTCGACCCAGTCGTGGGGGATGCCCGACTCGACCGCGTCCCGGGCCACTTCGGGGTCGTCCGGGTCGAGGAAGCAGCCGAGCTGCGCCTCGTACAGGTCCTGCTCGCGCTCGGCGGACGCGGCCTCGCCGACCTTGTCCGGGTCGTACAGCATGACGCCGAGGTAGCGCAGCCGCCCCACGCAGGTCTCCGAGCAGACGGTGGGCTCACCGGCCTCGATGCGCGGATAGCACAGGGTGCACTTCTCGGCCTTGCCGGTGGAGTGGTTGAAGTAGACCTTCTTGTACGGGCAGCCGCTCACGCACATCCGCCAGCCCCGGCAGCGGTCCTGGTCGACCAGGACGATGCCGTCCTCGATCCGCTTGTACATCGCGCCCGAAGGGCAGGCGGCGACACAGGAGGGGTTCAGGCAGTGCTCGCAGATGCGCGGCAGGTAGAACATGAACGCCTGCTCGTACTCCAGCCGCACCTGCTCGCTCATCCTGCGCAGGACCGGGTCGTGCGAGAGCCGGTCGGGTCCGCCGCCGAGGTCGTCGTCCCAGTTGGGCCCCCAGGTGACCGCGGTGGGGCGGCCGTCGACGAGGGAGCGGGGCGGCGCGCTGGGGATGTCGTCGCCGAGTGGCGCGGTGGTCAGGTTCTCGTAGTCGTACGTCCACGGCTGGTAGTAGTCGTCGAGGGTGGGCAGTTCGGGGTTGGCGAACAGCTGGGCCAGGCGCCGGGCGCGGCCGCCGGTGCGCGGCACCAGCCGGCCGTGCTTGAGCCGCCAGCCGCCCTTCCATCTGTCCTGGTCCTCGTGGCCCCGGGGGTAGCCCTGGCCGGGGCGGGTCTCGACGTTGTTGAACCAGGCGTACTCGGTGCCGGTGCGGTTGGTCCAGGTCTGCTTGCAGGTGACCGAGCAGGTGTGGCAGCCGATGCACTTGTCGAGGTTCATGACCATGGCCACCTGGGCCATGACCCGCCGGCGAGGTGTCCGGGGCGCCCTGCGGAGCCGGCCGGCCTTGTTCTGGATCACGTCAGTACTCCACGTTCTGGGCGCGGCGCCGGATCGTGGTCACCGCGTCGCGCTGGTTGCCGGTCGGGCCGTAGTAGTTGGGGGCGAACGACAACTGGCCGTATCCGCCGATGAGGTGGGTCGGCTTGATCAGCAGCTTGGTCAGGGAGTTGTGCACACCCCCGCGCCGCCCGGTCGTCTCCGACCTCGGCACGTTCACCAGGCGCTCCTGCACGTGGTACATGAACACCGTGCCCGTCGGCATGCGGTGGGAGACCACCGTGCGGGCCACCACCACGCCGTTGGCGTTGACGGCTTCGATCCAGTCGTTGTCGGCGGCCCCGATCGCCTCCGCGTCCGCCGGGCTCATCCAGATCACCGGGCCGCCGCGGGCCAGCGTCTGCATCAGGAGGTTCTCCTGGTACTCGGAGTGGATGGACCACTTCGAGTGCGGGGTGAGATAGCGGACGGTCACCGCGCGGCCCTCGCCCGTGCCCCGGGCCGGGCCGCTCTCGCCGAGCTCGGCCATGTTCAACGGCGGCCGGTACACGGGGAGTTGCTCGCCCAGTTCGGCCATCCAGTCGTGGTCGAGGTAGAAGTGCTGCCGGCCGGTGAGGGTGTGCCAGGGCTTGTGGTGCTCGGTGTTGATGGTGAAGGGCGAGTAGCGGCGGTCGGGGGCCTCCTTGCCGGACCACTCGAAGCTCGCCCCGACCTGGACGGGCCGCTGCTGGGTGTCGGTGAACACCACCCGGCGCTCCGCCACCGACGCCGCCAGCTCCGCGAGCCCGGCCCCGGGGCCGACCCGGTCGGCGAGCCGGTCGAACCCCTCGGCCGCGAGCCGCCCGTTGGTGGTGCCGGACAGCGCCAGGATCGCCTCGCACATCTTGACGTCCGTGTCGAGCAGCGGCCGCCCGCGCGCCGGTCCCGAAGCGGCCGTCCCGCACCGCGCGGCCAGCCAGCCCACTTCCGGCCCCGGCATGACGGTCACCCCCTTCACCGTCATGCCGTGCTCGCCGGCCAGCGGTCCGAAGGTGGCCATCTTGTCCGCGACCGCGGTGTAGTCGCGCTCCACCAGCGCCACGGCCGGTGCGTCGCGCCCCGGTTCGGGCCGCTTCGGCCCGTCGCGCCAGTCGGTGACGCGGCCGCGCGGCTGCGCCGTCTCGCCCTCCGTGTCGTGCTGCAGGGCGGTGGCCACCAGGTCCTGTGCCACGTCCAGGCGGCCCTCGGCCAGCTCACTGAGCCTGCGGGCCAGGCCGTGGAAGATCTCGAAGTCGGTGCGGGCCTGCCAGGGCGGGCTGATCGCGGGGCTGAAGGCGTGCACGTAGGGGTGCATGTCCGTGCTGGACAGGTCGTGCTTCTCGTACCAGGTCGCGGCCGGCAGCACGAGGTCGGAGAACAGCGTCGTGGAGGTCATCCGGAAGTCGAGGCTGAGCAGCAGGTCCAGCTTCCCGCGCGGGGCGTCGGCGTGCCAGGCGACCGTTCGGGGGCGGCGGTCCGGCGGCGCCTCCTCGGCGGCGGCGCTGTCCCGCGCCCCGAGCAGATGCCGCAGGAAGTACTCGTTGCCCTTGGCGGAGGACCCGATGAGGTTGGCCCGCCACACCGTCAGCACCCGCGGCCAGTTGCCGGGGGCGTCGGGGTCCTCGCAGGCGAAGCCCAGCTCTCCCGAGGCGAGCCGGCCCGCCACCCAGTCCCCCGGTTCCTGGCCGCTCTCGCGCACCTGCCGCCCCAGGTCCAGCGGGTTGGCACCGAACGTGGGGTACGACGGCATCCAGCCGAGCCGCGCGGACTGCGCCACCAGGTCGGCGGTGTGCCGCCCGGCGAAGGCCCCGCGGCCGGTGGGCGAGGCCAGCGCGTCGGCGGCGTACGACTCGTATCTCCACTGGCCGGTGTGGAGGTACCAGTACGGCGTGCCCGCCATCTGGCGCGAGGGCCGCACCCAGTCCGCCGCCGACGACAGCTGCTGCCAGCCCGTGTACGGCCGCACCTTCTCCTGGCCTACGTAGTGGGCCCAGCCTCCGCCGTTGACGCCCTGGCACCCGGTGAGGATGAGCAGCGACAGGAAGGCCCGGTAGATGGTGTCGGAGTGGAACCAGTGGTTGGTGCCCGCACCCATCACGATCATGGAGCGGCCCCGGCTCTGTTCGGCGGTGCGCGCGAACTCCCGTGCCACGCGGATCGCGGCGGCGGCCGGAACCGAGGTGATCTCCTCCTGCCAGGCCGGGGTGCAGGGCTGCGCCGCGTCGTCGTATCCGGTGGGCCACTCCCCCGCCAGGCCGCGGCGCGCCACCGCGTACTGGGCCAGCAGCAGGTCGAAGACGGTGGTCACCAGGCGGCCGCCGATCTGGCGCACCGGAACGCCGCGGGTCACCGTCCGGCCCGGCTCGTCGAACCGGGGAAGCGTCACCTCGACGCCCGAGCCGCCGCGTTGGCCGTCCTCGTGCCCGTGGAAGGACAGCAGCGGATCGACCCCGCCCAGATCCAGGTTCCACGCGCCCTGCCCGCTCTTGGCCCACCGGTCGCCCATCGTCCCCCTCGGTACGACGACGTCCTCGGTGTCGGCGTCGACGAGCACCGGCATCCACTGCCGGGCCTCCGCCTCGGCGTGCTGGGCCAGCCCCAGATCGGCGGCGGTGACGAACTTGCCCGGCACGAAGCGGCCCGCGCCGCGTTCCTCCAGTGCCACCAGGAACGGCAGATCGGTGAAGCGCTTGACGTAGTCGGTGAAGTACGGGACCTGCCGTTCGACGAAGAACTCCCTGAGCACCACGTGCCCCATCGCCATGGCCAGCGCCCCGTCGGTGCCCGGGTGGGGGTGCAGCCACTCGTCGGCGAACTTCGTCGCGTCCGCGTAGTCGGGCGAGACCACCACGACCTTCTGGCCCCGGTAGCGCGCCTCGGCCATCCAGTGCGCGTCCGGCGTGCGCGTCACCGGCACGTTCGAGCCCCACAGCATGAGGTACGCCGCGTCCCACCAGTCCCCCGACTCCGGTACGTCGGTCTGGTCGCCGAAGACCTGCGGTGAGGCGATCGGCAGGTCGGCGTACCAGTCGTAGAAGGAGATCATGGGCGCGCCGATGAGGGAGTGGTAGCGCGCCCCGGCCGCGTGGGAGGCCATCGACATGGCGGGGATCGGCGAGAACCCGGCGACGCGGTCGGGGCCGTACTCCTTGATGGTGTGCACCTGGGCGGCGGCCGCGATCTCCAGGGCCTCGTCCCAGCCGATCCGCACGAAACCGCCCTGCCCACGGGCCGACTGGTACCGCCGGCGCGCCTGCGGGTCCGAGGTGATCTCCGCCCAGGCGGCCACCGGGTCGCCGCCGAGCCGCTGCTTGGCCGCACGGAACAGCTCCACGAGCACACCCCGTGCCATCGGGTGGCGCACCCGGGTGGGCGAGTAGGTGTACCAGGAGAACGAGGCGCCGCGCGGACAGCCCCGCGGCTCGTACTCGGGCCGGTCGGGGCCGACCGAGGGGTAGTCCGTCTCCTGGGTCTCCCAGGTGATCAGCCCGTCCTTGACGTACACCTTCCAGGAGCACGAGCCGGTGCAGTTGACGCCGTGCGTGGAGCGGACCACCTTGTCGTGGGCCCACCGCTCGCGGTACGTGCTGTCGTTGACCGCCTGGTCCGTGCGGTAGACGGCCCGCAGGTCCTGGGTCGTCGGCGCCCTGCGCAGCAGCTGGCCCGCCTTGAACAACCGCTCGGCCGCCTCGGCCGCCGCCCGCTCGGCCGCCGCCCTCGCCCTGCCTCGCACCACAGCCCACCACTCTCCAGCGAACGCGATGGAGCACCACCTCACAGCGAGGCGGGTCGCCCGCACTTGCAGGCCCAGCATCCTGCTGCGGACCGCCGAATATTCAGGACATTCCGCACGTTTAGCGAGAGCTGGCGAAGCTTTTCATTGCACTTTGCAATTATTGGCCTCGCCATTTCCTTCGCGAGCGAACAGATTTGGACACCCTCGAAGCGGTCGCCGACGGAGTGGAGCACCGGCTCGTCAACCGCGCGCCGGACGGACCTCCCGGCTCCGCACCCCGCCCACTCGGCGCCCGCGCACACCCCGCTGACCGGAAACCGCCTTACCCCCTTGTGTCGCCCGACCTAACGTTGACCGTGTGACCAGATTTGAAATCTGGTCACGGCAGCGGAGGGGGCAGGCGTGGAACGGGCGGAGCGGGCCGAGCGCATCCTGGAGGCGGCGGGGGAACTGCTGCTCGCCTGGGGGTACGGGCGGCTGACGATCGAGGAGATCGCCCGGCGGGCCAAGGTCGGCAAGGGCACGGTCTATCTGCACTGGAAGACCAAGGAGGCCCTGCTCCTGGCCGTCGTGCTCAAGGCGCAGACCCGAACCCACCAGCGCCAGTTGGAGCGGATGCGCGCCGACCCGTTGGAGATCCTGCCGGGCCGGCACGTCAGCGGGCTCTTCCTCGACTTCCTCGACGAGCCGGTGCTGCGTGCCCTCTACACCGACGACTCCGACGTCCTCGGCCGGCTCAACGACACCGCCAAGAAGGAGTTCGCCGAGCTGATCGCGCACGGCGACCGGACCCTGTACCGCCACCTTCAAGTGCTGCGCGCCCACGGGCTGATGCGCGACGACACCGACCTGCACCACCAGCAGTACACCCTGATGGCGATCGTCACCGGCTTCTTCATGTCCGAAGCGCTGCTCCACGACCGTGCCCCGGACACCCCCAAGGTGCGTGCGGAACTCCTCGCCCAGACGGTCCAAAGCACGCTGGAAACGTCAGTCGTGCCCGGCCACGGCCCCTGCCCGGCCCCCGGCTCCGACCCCGTGCACGCCGCCGTCGTCGCGGCCGCGCCCGAGATCATCGCGCTCCACGAGCAACTGGGGGAGCACCGGGCGCAGGAGATGCGCCGGCAGGTTCGCAGCTGATCTTCGAGTCCCACCCGGACTCCACAACTCCAGACCGACTCCCAACCGGAGGAGAACGAGATGTCGGCATTACCCAGCTCTCCGTTCGCCGAGCACGTGGGGAAACACCCGGGCGAGCCGAACGTGATGGATCCGGCGCTGATCGGCGACCCGTTCAGGGGCTACGGCGCGCTGCGCGAGCAGGCTCCGGTCGTCCGGGGGCGGTTCATGGACGACTCACCGGTGTGGTTCGTGACCCGCTTCGAGGAGGTCCGCCAGGTCCTGCGCGACCAGCGGTTCGTGAACAACCCGGTCTCCTCGGCCCTGGGCGACGCGCCCGGCCGGTCGCCCAGGGACCGCATGATGGACATGATGGGCTTCCCCGAGCACCTGCGCGTCTATCTGGCCGGCTCGATCCTCAACAACGACGCCCCCGATCACACCCGGCTCCGCCGCCTCGTGTCGCGCGCCTTCACCGCCCGTAAGATCACCGCGCTGCGACCGCGCGTCGAGCAGATCGCCGACGAGCTGCTGGCCCGACTCCCCGAACACGCCGAGGACGGCGTGGTCGACCTGATCCAGCACTTCACCTACCCCTTGCCGATCACCGTCATCTGCGAACTCGTCGGCATCCCCGAAGCGGACCGCCCGCTGTGGCGCAAGTGGGGCGCCGACCTGGTCTCGCTGGAGCCGAACCGGCTCGGCAGGACGTTCCCCGCGATGATCGACCACATCCACGAGCTGATCCGCGAACGGCGCGGGGCGCTCACCGACGACCTGCTCAGCGAGCTGATCCAGACCCACGACGACGACGGCAGCCGGCTGAGCGACGTCGAGATGGTCACCATGGTCCTCACCCTCGTCCTGGCCGGCCACGAGACCACCGCGCACCTCATAGCCAACGGCACGGCGGCGCTGCTGGCCCACCCCGACCAGCTGCGCCTGCTCAAGGACGACCCGGCGCTGCTTCCGCGCGCGGTCCACGAGCTGATGCGCTGGTGCGGGCCGGTGCACATGACCCAGCTGCGGTACGCCTCCGAGGACATCGAGCTCGCCGGTACGCAGCTGCGCAAGGGCGACGCCGTGCAACTCATCCTGGTGTCGGCGAATTACGACCCGCGCCACTACACCGACCCGGACCGTCTCGACCTGACCCGGCACCCCGCGGGCCACGCCGAGAACCATGTGGGCTTCGGGCACGGGCCGCACTACTGTCTGGGGGCCTCGCTCGCCAGACAGGAGGGCGAGGTCGCGTTCGGCAAACTGCTGGCGCACTTCCCGGAGTTGTCGCTGGGCGTCGAACCGGAGCGGCTGGAGCGGCTGCCGCTGCCGGGCAACTGGCGGCTGGCGTCACTGCCGCTGCGGCTGGGGTAGCCGCGGACGCGGGGGGGGGGGGGGGGGGGGGGGGCCCCCCCCCCCCCCCCCCACCCCCCCCCCCCCCCCCCCCCCCGCTCCCCGGTTTTTGTTATCCCCCTGTTCCCCACCCCTTTTTGGGTATGCCATTTTGGAGGC